>JAUYET010000042.1 GCA_030691265.1 Pseudomonadota bacterium | reverse complement strand
GCAACGCGGCCAGACGGCTCGAAAAGCGTGCAATCGGCCGCGTAGCGGTCTCACCCAAATGGTGAACGTCATCGAAGGCTCTGAACGTAGAGTACATGCGGTCTCTCAAGGGTGGGGGAGCGGTCAACTGAGGTTTCTAGGTTCAATCATGAAGCTGCGAAAATTGTCGGAAAACAGGCCATGTTTTTCGACATGGTGGTTATAGGCTTCAATCGCCGCCCGGTTTTCCCCCAGCCAGGCTTTTTCTTTGGCCTTTTTCACTTCAACTTCCAGCGCCTTCTCCAGCGCTTGCGACAGATTGATGCCCAAGGCGCGCGCTTCTTCCAGCAGGTCGATGCGCAAGCTGAGGTTGGTGGGTTTTTTCAGGACGGTGTTCATGGTGGGTTCCCGGAAAGGTGCGCATATGTTGTGCGCATGAATTCTGCGCGTCAATGGGTTTGGCGCAGCGTTTTATCGCCCCCGCCCCTTCCAGGCGACCGAGCAGGTTTTTCGCAAATACTCGATGGCGCGCTCCATGTGGCTGTCCGGCCAGTTGGGGTCCGTGTCGGAAAGGTGTTCTTCGGCTTCGATCTTCATTTCGCTGCTCCAGGTCTTTTTCAGGCTCTTGCGCAGCGCTTCGGGGGCGTGTTGTTCGATGAAGTCGAGCACGGCCGGCGAATCGAAGCCGGAGGTGCGGAAACGTTGGATGATTTCCTTGGCTTCTCGCAACAGCATGCAGGCTTTGGGCGGAAGCCCGGTCGCGATGAACAAAAACACGCTGGCAAGCACCGCCGGGTCATCCGCGTCGCCATGCGTCACGCGATCCCATTCCTTGGCAACCAGGCGGTCGTATTCCCTGACGTCTTCATCCAGGCTTTCATTGACGAAGAAACGGGTGACCGAATCGCCGTAGAGCAGTTTGTCGGCCGTATTGCCGGGAGATCGAATCTGCGGCAAATCGATTTCGATAAAGCGTTGCATGGCGCGCCGCGCCAGCGTCTGGAATTCCGTGGGCGCTTCTTTCAAGGCCGCCTCAAGCCGGTTTTCATTGAATTTTGTCTTTCCATTCCGGGCGGCTTTGATCAGGCCGACAAATGCGGTTCTGGTCGGGATTTTGAATGCCGCTTGATCGACAAAAATGACCAGCAGTGCGCTTCGAATCAGCGCATCCGCTTCATCGATCGCATCCCGGGAAACGCCCATTTTCTTGGCCAGCCAGAACGAGAAATCGATCAGATTCTGGTTTTCCCGGCGCATGGCCAATTCGGATAGATAGTCAGCCAGCGGGATTGAATGGGCGGCTGTTTTTTCGTCGAGATAGGCGCGTTGGCTTTCGGGTGAAACCGTGTCGTCGAAAATCACGCTGCAATCGGGCATGGCATGGAGTCGTTTGATCATGTCCGAGCCGGCTTTGGAGTGCGACAGCAATGTTTTGTCGCGCAGCGAGGCCGCCGCGATTTGAATATTGCCGCCTGACATATGCTCCAGATGCAGGCTGATCAGATTCACCATGCGATGTAGCGCCAATTCGAGTTCCGGGCGCAGATGCGCGGTGGCGAAATAGTTGGCGATCTGGACCATGCCCTTGGCGAATTCTTCCTGGATGATTTGCAGCCGCTCGAGTGAAATGATTTTCCGATCAACGCCATAACGCAGCGCAATATCGAAAAAGGGGCGACTGTCGATGGTGGCAAGAGCGGTCGCAAGAGGGGGGGAGGCGGTGTCCATGCGTCGATATCCTTAAATCGCGGATTCTTCCTCGTCGTCCAATAACGATTCGCCGGCGCTCGCCGTCTCGGGCGCTGAAATCAACGATTCATTCGTCGCTTCCAGATGTTTTTGCACCCGGTTGCGCAACATCATCATCACTTCTTCGAAAGCATCGGATAGTTCATAGCGCAGTATCCATGCGGTTTCCATCCAGTCGCCATCGGCGATTTCCGAATGAGAAAGCTGCGGTCGAGAATTTTCGATGGCGTTGCCAAAACACAGGCCGTGATCGATTTCCTCGATTTTTTCCATCAGCCAGGTGTTGTGGGTCTGCATGCTGGATTCCGGCTCGAGTTGCGGCGTAAAGCTGCCGGTGGACGCAAAGCTGAATATCTCGTCATATCGGTCTTCGAAATAATCGGCCAAGGTGTCGCAGCCACCCTCGATATTGGCGATGGCTTCAAGATATTCGACGACGGTTTCCGTATCGCGGTGAATGACGGTATTGATCATCGCGCGCAGTCTTTCACTCGTGCGTTCGCCGTATTTCTTTTCGAGCACGATGGAGCGGGCGAATTGCTCGGGCGTCACCACCATATTGACCACGGATTCCTTGGATGAATCGAACTCGCGCATGATCGCGAGCAGATCGTTGGGCTGCATATCGTCAAGGATACTCACCAACGCGTGGTCGCCATCCTGATCGGCAATGGCCACGAGCGCTTTCTCGGCGCCGACAATGTCGCCAGAAAGAATCAACTGTGAAGATTTCAATACAACCGGGTGCATGCAATGTCCTTGTTCACGAATATCCGTATTTAGTGTTCCAGCGACTCGAATCCCTGCTCGACGAGCCAATCCGCGCCGGCCTCACCCAAATCCTCCATGTCGCCCTCGTCATCATCGTCGCCATCGTCACTCCGTTCTTTTCTTATCTCTTGTTCCGGTGCCGGTGCAGTAAACGAATCTTTGTTGCGCAGGAATTCCAATGCGGCGGTTGTGACGAGAAAGGCATCGCCGCCTTGTACTTTTAGCGACGATTTAATTAGCGGCTCCGCCCAATCTGCAATCGTCAGTTGGTCTTTTAACTCAGCCCAGGCGAGGAAGTCGGAATGCCCGGGTTCGCTTGATACGATCCGCTGCATGGTTTCTGGCGATTGGAAGCGAAAGGCGTCGTAGAAGGCGACCGCCACCATTTCCGGGCTGAATTCGATCATCGGCAAGATGGCGTCAATCTCCCGGCGCTTGATGTTCAGGCGTTTTTGCAGCACCGATTTGCCTTCCGAGTCCGTCACGAGGTCATCGACCTCGTCAAGGTAGCTTTTGATGAGATCTGAAAAGTAACGAGTTTTTTTCAATGCATGATTTCCTGAATGTATTTTGCTGAAATATCCCGTGCGACAGCCAGGGGGTCATCGATCAGGCTGCGTTGCCGGTAATCGTCATAAGCCTTGCGACGTTCTGGATTGGAGATGACTTCATATGCTTCCTGAACCTCTCTGAAACCCGCGGCCGCATCCGGAGAAGGATTTTTGTCAGGGTGGTACTGGGTGGCCTTTTTTCGGTAAGCGGCCTTGATTAAATCCGGTGTCACATTCGACGAAACGCCCAATATTGCATAGTGATCCCGCGCCAAGGTCATTTTTTTAGCCATTTTTCTGCTCTCACATCGCTTTTCGATTTCTTCGATACCGAACTTGCTCATGGCCTCGCGGGAGTGAGGAGTTCACGCAGGGCATCAGCCAGACGCTGGATGGTGGCGGGTTCCGGGACGGGGAGTTTGAGATAGGTGCGGCCGGTTTTCGGGTCGGTTTCCAGTACGGGCGATGGCGCTTGACCAGGTTGTGTGGCGCCGCTGAGGCCGCCAAGGAGCTGGAGGCCGACTTCCAGCAGCGGCGCCCAGGGGTTGGCAGGCGTGGATGTGGGGGCGGCTTGCAGTTCGGTGGATACCTCGGCGGAGGACGGTGGCGCAGCTATCGATTCATGCGCCGGTTCGGGTCTCGGTTCGCCGGCCATGGCCGGCGCGGTATCTGGCGCAACTTCCGTTGCCGCCTCACTTGCCTCCTCTCGCGCAGCTTCGGCAGCATCGTTTTCTGCCGGCGTTGCGGCGGCGGTTTGGGTGACTTCCTCGACGCTTTCCATGAATTTGGATAGCCGCGTGCCGTTCATGAAGATATCGCCGGCGCCGCCATCAAGCACGCCGGCGAACAGGGATTTCTTGAACGCGAGCACGGAGAGCATGCCTTCCTCGATGCTGCCCTGGGCGACGAAGTTGACCACCTGCACGCTCTTGGTCTGGCCCAGGCGGTGGACGCGGCCGATGCGCTGTTCCAGCACGGCGGGGTTCCAGGGCAGGTCCATGTTGACGATGGCGGCAGCGGCGTGTTGCAGGTTGAGGCCGACGCCGCCGGCATCGGTGGAGAGGAAGCAGCGGCAATCGGGGTCGTCGTGGAAGCGGTCGACCAGGGCGGCGCGTTTCTCGCTCGGCACGCCGCCGTGGAACAGGACATGGCCCCAGCCGCGCTGCGCCAGACGGCGGATGATGAGTTCATGCGTGCGCCGCCACTGGCTGAAGACGACGACCTTGGCGTCCGGCTGCTCGAACAGGTCTTCCAGCAGCAGCATGAGTTCGTCGGCTTTGTGGCCGTGGTCGGTTTCCTGGTCGAGCAAATAGGTACTGTTGCAGACCATGCGCATGTTCTGCAGGGCGCAGGTGAGGCGGCGCTGGTCGGCTTCCGACAAATAACCGCTATGGCGCCAGCGTTTGACGATGCGTTTGACGATGTCGCCGTTCTCGTCGTGGTGCTGACGTTGCGGTTCGGTCAGTGGCACGAACAGGGTGTTGTCGATGCGTGGCGGCAACTGATCGAGCACTTCGGCCTTGCGCCGGCGCAACAGGATGGGCGCCAGGGTGGCGCCGATGCGGTCGAGTCCCCGGTAGCCGATCACCCGGCCGGAGTCGTCGCGCTGCTGGTGTTCGTTGAGCAGCCGCCAGGTTGGTCCCAGGCGATGCTGGTCGACGAACTGGACGATGGAGACCAATTCTTCCAGGCGGTTTTCCAGTGGCGTGCCGGTGAGCACCACGGCGTAAGGGCTATGGATGCGTTTCAGGGCGCGGGCGGCGATGGTGTTCCAGTTTTTGATGCGCTGCGCCTCGTCGACGATGACCACGTCCGGCGCCCAAGCCTGAATCAGGTCCTGGTCGCGCGCCAGGGTTTCGTAGTTGGTGATTTTGCAGAAGTCGCTTACTGCGTAGAGCGTTTGGCGGGCGCTGCGCAGGCCGCCGATGACCGTGGCCTCACGCCCGGAAAATTTGGCGATTTCGCGCTGCCACTGGTGTTTGAGCGAGGTGGGGCAGACCACCAGCACCCGCTCGGCGCCGAAATGACGGGCGAATAATTCGGCGGCGGCGATGGCCTGGATGGTCTTGCCCAGGCCCATCTCGTCGCCTATCAACGCCCGCCCAGCGCGCACGGCGAACAGGGCGCCATCGGCCTGGTAGGGGTAGAGGGGCACTTTGAGCAATTTTTTCAGGGCGGGGCTCTGCGCACCCTTTGGATAAGCCTTTTCGAGGCGGGTGCGGCGTGACTCGGCGTCGCGCGTTTCGGCGATGAAGGCGAGCGCATCGTCATAGCAACGCAGTTCGTGGCCCTGCTTCGTTGCGGATTTGAGGAAATCATCGAGACGGTCGAAAGCCGCAGGCGCCAGCGACATCCCCGCCTCGGCGTCGAACAGCGTTTGCGCCTGGCGCGTCAGTTTGTCGGGACACTCCGTGCCCAGGCGCAGCCGAACCTGACGCTGGCCGGCGTAGTCGAGCAGGAGTTCGCTGTAAGGCGGCCGGTAACCGCGCTTGAGCGCCGCCTTGCCGCCGCGTCGAGCTTCCAGCCGCGCCAGCGTGAATTCGATGTGCTTGCAGGTGCCGAGATCGTTGCTGGCGTAGTCGGGGCAGGTGCAGAAATTCTCGCCCAGCCCGGCGCCGCGAATCGCGACCCGGTAGCGCCCACGGCTGGCGGGGTTGGTGACGGCGAATTCGGAAAACACCGGGTCGTCGCCCAGATTTTCCAGCAAAAAGGCCTGCTCGCGGCCGAACTGGCGGCGCAGCTTGATTTGCCATTCGTCCACCGCCAGATCGTCGGGGCGGCGCAGGCGGGACAGGCGTGGTTCAGCTGGGGTGGCGGATTTACGGGCAGTAGCGCGGCGTTTTGGCAGGTTGGTCATTCAATTGGTATGAGGTGTATTTGCAAGGCTGGAATTTTGCCATTGCGGGTTGGTTTTCAGGATGGCTTGCCGGTTTTTTCGATCGGGTCTCTCTCGAAACACAGTAGGGTGCGCCGCGCGCACCTTTCGCAGTGAATCGGTGCGCACGGCGCACCCTACGGAATTGGGGCGGCGTTGAACACACCGCGCAGCAAGGCGATGCGTTCGTCGGTGGCGTGGGCATCGCTGACCGGGACCGTGCTGGCGCCGGCCGGGGTGTGCAATGAAGCGAGATCAATCACGTGGCACAGGCTATCCAAAAAACCACCGCAGCTTGAAAGTCGTTTGCTGCACCAAGTCTTGTTCGTAGGTGCGAATTTATTCGCACAATCAAGCGCTTCGATGCGAATAAATTCGCACCTACCGCCGCGCTAACGTCAGCTCTCAGACGCCGAGCGCTTCCAGCTCCGCTTGCTGTTCCAGCCAATCGCTTTCAAGTTGTTCCAGTTCTTTCGCCAGCGTGGCTTGTTCGAACAGATGCGCTTTGACAGCGTCTTTCTTGTCTTCTGCATAGATCGCCGGGTCAGCCAGCAGGCTGTCGAGTGTTGCTTTGCGCGCGTTGCCTTTGGCCAATTTCTCTTCCAGGCGTTTGATGCGGGTTTCGATGGGTTTTTTCTGGGCCGACTGACGTTGCCGGGTTTCCGCTTCCTGGCGTTTTTGTTCCTTGCGCTCCGCGTTGCTCAACACCGGTTCGCTGACGACAGGCGCTTGTATGACGGGTTCCGGCTCGACCTGGGCGGCCTTGCCCGGTTTGCCGGGTTTCGCCGGTTTGGCGGGTTTGGCTATGGCCAGTTTGGTCTTGAACAGCCAGTCGCGGTAATCGTCGAGGTCGCCGTCGAACGGTTTCAGGCTGCCATCGGCGACGATCAGGAATTCTTCGGTGGTGGCGCGCAGCAGGTGGCGGTCGTGCGAGACCAGCACCAGCGTGCCTTCGAACTGCGCCAGCGCGACGGTGAGCGCTTCGCGCGTTTCCAGATCGAGGTGGTTGGTCGGCTCGTCGAGCAGCAGCAGGTTGGGTTTCTGCCAGACGATCAAGGCCAGCGCCAGGCGCGCTTTTTCGCCGCCGGAGAACGGCGCGATCGGGCTGGACACCATGGTGCCGGGAAAGTTGAAACCACCCAGGAAGTTGCGCAGTTCCTGTTCGCGCACGTTCGGCGCGATCTTGGCCAGATGCCACAGCGGCGATTGATCGTGGCGCAGCATTTCGACCTGATGCTGGGCGAAATAGCCGATGGCCAGGCCTTTGCCCCAGTGCGCATCGCCGGTCAGCGGCGCCAGTTCGCCGGCGATGGTCTTGATGAAGGTCGATTTGCCGGCGCCGTTGACGCCGAGCAGGCCGATGCGCTGGCCGGCTTGCAGGTTGATGTTGATATTGTTGAGGATGGGTTTGTCGCCGTCCTCGGTGCGATAGCCGGCGACCACGTCTTCCAGCACCAGCAGCGGGTTCGGCGCCCGGTCCGGTTCGCGGAATTCGAACTGGAATGCGGCCGCGGCGTGGATAGGCGCCAGTTCTTCCATCTTGGCCAGCATCTTCATCCGGCTCTGCGCCTGCCTGGCTTTGCTGGCCGTAGCTTTGAATCGGTCGATGAATGATTGCAGGTGATCGCGTTCGCGCGTTTGTTTGATCATGGCCGACTGGCTCAGCGCCAGATTGATGGCGCGCTGCTTCTCGAATTGCGAGTAATTGCCGCCGTAGCGTTTCAGTTTGCGCTCGTCGAGGTGGGCGATGACGTTGACCACGCCGTCGAGGAAGTCGCGGTCGTGCGAGATGATGATCAGGGTGCCGGGGTAGCGTTTCAGCCAGTCTTCCACCCAGAGGATGGCGTCGAGGTCGAGGTGGTTGGTGGGTTCGTCGAGCAGCAGCAGGTCGGATGGGCACATCAAAGCCTGGGCCAGATTCAGTCGCATGCGCCAGCCGCCGGAAAAACTCGACACCGGCAAGGTCATCTGTTCATGCGAAAAGCCGAGTCCGGTGAGCAATTGTTCGCCGCGCGAGCGCACCGTGTAGGCGTCGGCGTCGGCCAGCGCGGCGTGCAAATCGCCGATGCGGTGGCCATCGTGGCGGGCTTCGGCATCTTCCAGTTCGGCTTCCAGCTTGCGTAGATGGGTGTCGCCGTCGATGGCGTAATCCAGCGCCGGTCGATCCAGCGCCGGGGTTTCCTGCGCGACGTGGGCGACGCGCCAGGAAGCCGGGAAGAACGCATCGCCGGCATCGGGCTGCAATTCATTGCGCAATAGCGCAAACAGGCTGGACTTGCCGGAGCCGTTGGCCCCGATGAGGCCGATTTTTTCGCCCGGATTGAGCGAGAGATCGGCGGTTTCGAGCAGCGGCTTGGCGCCGCGAATGAGGGTGAGTGCGGTTAGACGGATCATGGGGCGCGATTATCGCCTCAAGTGTCTGACCATGCGGCGATGATCCGTAGCCAAAGGGCGTGCCAACGGCGACATTTGCAGTTCTGACAAGCGTATCAAGGCGTGCCTTGTAACGGCGCTGAAGCAGGGGGGCTTGTTTCTGCTGCGTCCGCCCGAATGCCACCCGCCAGCCTGGGGTCGAACGGCCAGTTCAGGATTTCGGCGATAGCGATGTTGCGGGCATCCGGATGCAGCGGGTTGAGCAGGGTGTTATGACCGGGGACCAGAACGCTGGGTACGCGCATCAGTGCGGTCGGCGCCGCTGCCAGCCAGGCGTCGCCGAGGCTGCGCGTGAGGGTCAGGCTGGATTGCCAATTGGCTGGCGGCTGCGATTGGGCGATATCGATGCTGTCTGGCGCCTCGACCCGCAGCAGCTTGTAGGTGTCCGGCAGGTCTTCCAGCGAGCGGATTTCCAGATGCACCAGCGTTTCCAGCAGCGCCAGCGCCGGGTGTTCGGCCAGATAGACGACGGGCCGGCCGGCATGGTGCCAGCGGCCGGCAACCTTCAGGCCGCCGAGTCCGCGCAGGTCTTCGTAGTTGCTGATGCGCCAGAGGATCAAGCGAAATTACTCAAGCGAAATGACTCAAGCAAAGTAGCCCGCGTCGATCTGGCCCAGCGCTTCTTCGACCAGGCGTGCGCCGATGTCGGTGTCAAGCACGTCCAGCGGGCTCTGACCTTCCAGATGCCGCATGGGGTTGTGTAGCCAGCGCATGCCTTTTTCGTGATTGCCGAACACCCGGTCGGCCAGGGCGATGACGTTCGCGATGCGATAGGCGCGTTCGCTTTCAGCCGGGGTCATGCGTTCGCCGTTCTTGACGCGGTGTTGCAGCGTACGTTCCGGGATGATCTGGATGCGGTATTTGCGTTCGACGCCGGCTTCTTCGAGTTGGCGGATGACGCTGGTGGGCAAGCCTTCCCGGATGATTTTCATGACACTCAATGAGGCCGCTGCACCATCGTCGGCAGCACCCAGCGGGTAGGGCAGGTTCAATGCGGGCTCTGCGGCCGTCAGAACTGAACTTGCCGGCACGCCTGTGTGAAATACCGTTGCCTTGCCGCGTTTCGGTGAGGGGTTGATCGCTTCGGTGTGTGTCGTCATGGTTGCTCTCCGCAATATGCCGTTTATGTATCGGCGAATTGCGCGGGAATGTCAAGCCGTGTGCTATTTCGGCAGCCGCAACATCGGTCCCAGCTCGCGCCAGACGTTGTCCAGCAAGACCGGTTGCGCTTGCGCGGTCGGGTGCAAGCCATCGGCCTGGAAGCGTTCCGCTTGCGCGCCAATGCCGGCCAGCAGGAAGGGAACCAGGCGCACTTTTTTCTTCCTGGCGACATTGCTGAACATCGCCTGGAACTTGCTGGTGTAAGCCGGGCCATAGTTCGGCGGTAGTTGCATGCCGACCAGCAAAACCTGGCTGCCCTGCTTCTCCGCCAAGGTAATCATGTTTTCCAGGTTGCGCGCGGTGTGTGTCAGCGGCAGGCCGCGCAGACCATCGTTGGCGCCCAGGGCGAGGATGGCCAGCTTGGGACGATGCGCGGCGAGCAATACAGGCAGGCGGGTGAGTCCGCCGGCGGTGGTTTCGCCGGAGACGCTGGCGTTGACGATCTGATACGCCGGCGAGCTGGTGTGTAGACGTTGCGCCAGCAGCGCGACCCAGCCGGACTCGCGCGGGATGCCGTAAGCGGCGGATAAACTGTCGCCATAGACAAGAATCGTCGGCGCAGCCTGTACCGCGCCGGCCAAACCGATAAACAACAAGCCCAAAAACCTCATGCGCATCGACATCGAAAACCTCGGCAAATCCGTGCAGTTGGGGGAGGAAACGCTGGCCATCCTGGCCGATGTCTCATTCTCCGTGAACAGTGGCGAGACCGTCGCCATCGTCGGCAGTTCCGGTTCCGGAAAATCGACCTTGCTCGGTCTGATCGCCGGTCTGGATACGCCCAGCGCCGGCCGTGTGCGCCTCGATGGCGTGGCGCTGTCCGATCTCGACGAGGATGGCCGTGCCGCTTTGCGCGGGCGCAACATGGGCTTCGTGTTCCAGTCCTTCCAGTTGCTGCCGGGGCTGACTGCGTTGGAGAACGTCATGCTGCCGCTGGAACTGGCCGGCCGCAAAGATGCAGCCGCCGTGGCGGGCGAGCATCTGAACCGGGTCGGTTTGTCGGCGCGCGCCAAGCATCGGCCGAACCAGCTTTCCGGCGGCGAACAGCAACGCGTCGCCCTGGCGCGCGCGTTCGCGGTGTCGCCGCGCATCCTGCTGGCTGACGAGCCCACCGGCAATCTCGACGCCCACACCGGCGCGCAAGTCATCGAGTTGATGTTTGAACTCAACCGCGCGCAAGGCGCCAGCCTGATCGTCGTCACCCACGACACGGCCTTGGCTGGTCATTGCGGACGCCAGTTGCGCCTGGATGGCGGCCGAGTGGTGGCAAACCGAGTGGTGGCAAACCGAGTAGTGGCAAACCGAGTAGTGGCAAATTCGGTGACCCAACAATGATCCTGAATTCCGCTGTTGGAAGGAAAGTGCTCGGCGTTTCAATATGTTGCACCTTGCTTGTAGGTGCGAATTTATTCGCACGGAAGTGCTTGAATGTGCGAATAAATTCGCACCTACAGCCTCCCCAACTGAGGATTCCAGGATGATCTCCCTCGCGCTCAGACTGCTGCTGCGCGAATGGCGTGCAGGGGAAATGCGCGTGGTATTGCTGGCGGTGGCGTTGGCCGTGGCCAGCCTGACGGCGGTGCGCTACTTCGCCGACCGCGTCGAACAGGCGCTGGGACGCGAGGCCAATACCCTGCTGGCGGCCGATCTGGCGCTGGTTTCCGATCACCCGCCCGACTCTGCTTTCGCCCAGGCAGCAGAAGCACGCGGTTTACGCAGCAGCCAGACCACCACGTTCCTGAGCATGGTGCTGGCTAACGGGCATGGCGGGGATGCCGCCCCGGAAAATGGGCGTAATGCCGCCGTGCCCGTTCCCTCACCCCCAACCCCTCTCCCGCTTGCGGGAGAGGGGCGCTTCGAGCGTCGCAGCCGCGACGTTCACGTTATTGAGCGCAACCTGCTCACCGGCATCAAGGCGGTTGCACCCGGTTACCCGCTGCGTGGCGAACTGCGCATCGCCCCTCAGTTGTTCGTCGCCGATGCGCCCACGCGCGCCGTGCCGCCGCCGGGCCAGGTCTGGGTCGATACGCGTCTGGCCAGCGGCCTCGGTGTGAAGCCGGGCGATTTCATCGAAGCCGGCGCGGCGCGCTTGGCGGTTGCCGCCATCCTGACTTTCGAAGGCGAGCGCGGCGGCAACTTCATGGCGCTGGCGCCGCGTTTAATGCTCAACGTCGACGATCTGGCGCGCACCGGCCTGGTACAGGAAGGCAGCCGCGTGGTTTACCGCCTGCTGGTGGCGGGGGAGGCTGGGCAGGTCGCGGATTTCCAGACTTGGGCCAAACCACGTCTGGCGCGCGGCGAACAGTTGGAAGACGTGCGCGATGCGCGCCCGGAACTGCGTCAAATCCTCGACCGCGCGCAGCGTTATCTCGGCCTGGCTGCCTTGCTGACCGTGCTGCTCGCCGCTGCCGCAACCCAGATGGCTTTGCGCCGCTATGTCCAGCGCCATTTCGACCAGTTCGCGCTGCTGCGCTGCTTCGGCGCCAGCCAGCGGCGCTTGCTGGGGTTGTATCTGCTGCAACTGGGCGGGCTGGGCCTGCTTGCCGGCGCGCTCGGCAGCGGACTGGGCTGGCTGGCGCAGGCCGGCATGGTGCATCTGCTGGGCGATGCGATCCGGCTGGGTTTGCCGCCGCCAAGCGTATTGCCGCCGCTGCTCGGCCTCGCGGCGGGCGTGCTGCTGGTGCTGGCATTCAGCCTGCCGGCGCTGTTGCGTCTGGCGCGCGTGCCGGCCTTGCGCGTGTTACGCCGCGATCTCGGTGCACCGCCTGCCGGTGCGTTACTGGCGCAAGGCGTCGGCCTGGGCCTGGTGGCGGGGTTGTTGTTCTGGCAGGCCGGCGAGGTGAAGCTCGGGCTGATCGTCGGCGGCGGCGTATTGGCGCTGATGCTGGCCGCCGCGTTGGCGATCCAGTTGCTGCTCTGGCCGCTGCCCTGGCTGGCGCGGCGCTTGCCGACCAGTGCGCGTCTCGGGTTGCTCAATCTCTATCGCCGTCGCTGGGAAACCACATTGCAGGCCATGGCGCTGAGCCTGGGCTTGCTGGCCTTGCTGTTGCTGACGCTGGTGCGCGGCGATCTGTTCGACAGTTGGCGCAACCAGGCCGCACCCGGCGCGCCGAACCGCTTCGTGATCAACATCCAGCCGGATCAGGTCAATGCCGTACGCACGTATCTGACCGGCCAGGGCATTGCCGATGCCACCCTCTACCCGATGGCGCGGGCGCGTTTGACGCGTATCGGCGGGCGCGTGGTGAGCGCGGACGATTACGCCGGCAGTGACCAAAACGCGCGCGCCAAACGCCTGATCGAACGCGAGTTCAATCTATCGTCGCAGGCGGCGGGGGTGCCTTTACCGCCGGACAACCTGATCACCGCCGGACGTTGGTCGAACGGGCATGAATTGCCCTCCCCACGCGATGTGAACATCCCAAGCTATGCCCGTTCCCTCTCCCCCAACCCCTCCCCCCCAAGTGGGGAGGGGGGCTTCGAGCGTCGCTACCGCGACGTTCAGGTTAACGCGGACGGATTTTCGGTGGAGGAAGGTCTCGCCAAAACGCTGGGCATCCACCTGGGCGACGAACTGGCGTTCGATGCCGGCGGCTTGCCGTTGACTGGCCGCGTCACCAGCCTGCGCCGGGTGGAGTGGGATTCCTTCCGGGTCAACTTCTTCGTCGTCACCCCGCCCGGCGCGCTGGATGCGCTGCCGCAGAGTTTCATCACCAGTTTTTACCTGCCGAAGGATCGCGGCGCCGTGTTGGCCGGGCTGGTATCGGCGTTTCCCAACGTCACCGTGATCGATGTCGAACAGGTCATGGGCGAATTGCGCGGCCTGCTCGATCGGGTCAGCGCGGCGGTGCAACTGATCTTTCTGTTCAGCCTGGCGGTGGGCGTGCTGGTCTTGCTGGCGGCGTTGTTCGCGCGCCGCGACGAACGGGCGCGCGAGATCGGCCTCTGGCGCACCCTGGGCGCATCGCGCCGTCGAGTCATGCTGGCGCTGGTCACCGAGTTCACCGCCTTGGGCTTGCTGGCCGGCGGCCTGGCGGCGGCGGCAGCGAGCGGCGTGGCGTGGGTGCTGGCGGAACGCGTGTTCGAATTGCCGCATGCGCCCGACCCCGCAATCTGGTTGGCCGGCTTGGGCTGCGGCTGGTTGCTTGTATCGGGCACAGGTCTGCTGGTCAGCCTCAATTTTTTTCGAGAGCCGCCGATATCCAGCTTGCGACGCGATTGAGGTTGTTTCACGGTTGTTTCACGCTAAGGACGACGACATGAGCCCAAAAACACCCACCATCAAGCTGATCGATATAAACCAATTGCGCCCCGGCATGTACGTCCAGGATGTGAACTGTTCCTGGATGGATCACCCCTTCGTGACCAACCACTTCATGATCAACGACGCCCAGCGCGTCAATGAAATCAAGGCGCTTGGCGTGCACGAGCTATATATCGACACCGCCAAGGGGCTGGATATCGAGGGCCTGGCGATGAGCCAGGACGATATCCGTCAGGACGTCGATGCCCGCATGGCGCAGATTGCTCAGGAAATTCAAACCGAGCCGCAGCGCGTCGATCTGGCGCAGGAAGTCGAACGCGCCCGGCAACTGCATGGCGAAGCCAACCGTATCGTGCGCAGCCTGATTCAGGATGTGCGTCTGGGCAAGCAGGTTGAGCTGGAACAGGTCGAGCCGGTTGTCGAAGGCATGATCGACTCCGTTTTTCGCAACCAGGATGCGTTGCTGCCGCTGGCGCGCCTGAAGGACCACGACAACTACACCTTCCAGCACTCCGTTTCGGTCTGCGCGCTGCTGGTGTCGTTCGCGCGCGGCCTCAAGCTGGAACGCCCGATCATCAAGGAAATCGCCATCGGCGGTTTGCTGCACGACGTCGGCAAGGCCAAGGTGCCGGACGACATTCTCAACAAGCCGGCCAAGCTGACCGAGGCCGAATTCGCCAAGATGAAATCGCACGTGGTGCAGAGCATCGTCATCCTGCAGAACACGCCCGGCATCAGCCAGATCGCCCTCGACGTGGCCGGCCAGCATCACGAACGCTTCGACGGCACCGGTTACCCGAACCAGCTCAAGGGCGAGCAGATTTCGCTCTACGGCCGCATGGGCGCCATCGTCGATGTCTACGACGCCATCACCTCGGACCGCGTCTACCACAAGGGCATGGCCCCCACCGCCGCCCTCGGCCGCCTGCTGGAATGGAGCAAATACCACTTCGACCCGGAACTGGTGCGCGCCTATGTGAAATGCGTCGGCATCTATCCTTCAGGTTCGCTGGTGCGCCTGGAAAGCGGTCGCCTCGGCGTGGTGCTGGAACAGCATGAAGAGAAGATGATGCAACCGAAAGTGCGCGTCATCTTCCATGCCGAACACAAGCACTATCTGCCGCCGGAAGTGATCGACCTGGCTTGGCCAGGCAGCAAGGAAAAAATCAGCGGACACGAAGAGTTCGAGGAATGGAATATCGACCCGAAGCGCTGGCTGGGGTGAGGCTGGAACGGACGGAGGTATCGCATGTATGAATCCACGACGCTTGCGCCGCAAGACAGTCTGGTTACCTTGACGCACGTCATCTACGGTTTGCATGCCTTGACCGTGGTCACCGGCTTGATGACGCCGGCGTTTATCGTCACCGCCTTCATCACCGGCTGGCCTTCCTTGATTGCCGTGGTGCTGAATTACATGAAACGCGGCGAGGCGCGTGGCACCTTCCTTGAATCGCATTTCCGCTGGCAGATACGGACGTTCTGGTTTGCGTTGATGTGGGTGCTGATTGCGCTGCTGCTGGTTTTTTCCCTGATCGGCATTCCGATCGCTTTCGTGCTGGTGGCGATTGCGGGGATCTGGGTGCTCTACCGGGTTGTGCGGGGCTGGCTCAATCTGAACGAGCGCAGGTCGCTACCTGTTTGAGGCGTTCGCCAGGCTATGCAGCGGATTCGTTAGCGCTTTAGCAGGGTGTTGAAAATCGAAGCCATGTGGGAAAAATCGTGCTCAAACCAGTCGATAGTGAGAAGCGACCCCAGCGAGGCCAGTTTTTGCCGGCTTTTTGGCCCATAGCCCGGCTATGGGCCAAAAAGTCGGCAAAAACGAGCTTGCGAAGTTTCGGCGTATCGAAAATGGGCCGCTGCGGTCGCTTCGCAGCCGACGATTCCAAAGTCCGACAGGCTGCCAGGGCCATTCAACAGTGAAATCAGGCGAAAATGCGCCGCTTTTGCCGGCAGCGGCTCAAACAAGGAAATCACGCATATGACCGATGGTTTGGCATCTCCTGTCATCGCTATCGATGGCCCTTCGGCTTCCGGCAAGGGAACGGTGGCCGTGCTGGTCGCGCAGTCGCTGGGCTTTCATTATCTGGATAGCGGCGCGATTTATCGCGTCACCGCCTATGCCGCGCAGGGCGTCGGCGTGGCTCTGGAGGATGAACCCGCTCTGGCGGCGTTGGCGCGCCAATTGCAATTGCGTTTTGACGGCGGCGAAGTGTTCCTCGATGGCAAGCCGGTCGGCGATGCGATTCGCAGCGAAGAGGCCGGGCGTGCCGCTTCTCGCATCGCCGCGCTGCCGGCATTGCGTTTGGCGCTGCTGGAGCGTCAACGCGCATTTCGTTTGCCGCCCGGTCTGGTGTCCGACGGACGTGATATGGGCTCGGTGGTTTTCCCCGATGCGACGCTCAAAGTGTTCCTCACCGCGAGCGCCGAAGAGCGCGCTCAAAGACGCTATAAGCAGTTGATTGAAAAAGGTTTGGGTGCTAACCTCGCCGCGCTTTTGCAGGACTTGAAGGAGCGCGATGCGCGCGATGTCGCACGTAGCGCCGCTCCCCTGCAACAGACCGTGGACGCTGTTTTGCTCGATACCACCAGCCTGAATATCCAGCAGGCCGTGCAGCAAGTGCTGGACTGGTGGTGTGTTTGCAAACCCGGCAAGCCCGCGTAGTTCGAACTGCCGAAAGGCCAGGTTTTGCCGCCGAGCAAAGCGCCTTTCGGTTTTTGTTTTTAACCAACCCTCCGTGGCGACACGGAATTAACCAGGTTTTTTCATGACCACCGCTACCCTTTCCCAGCCTGAAGAGTCGTTTGCCGAATCGTTTGACGAATCCTTTGCCGCCATGTTCGAAGAAAGCATTTCCAAACAGGAAATGCGTCATGGCGAAGTCATCACCGCCGAGGTGGTGGGCATCGACGATAACTTTGTCACCGTTAACGCCGGCCTCAAGTCCGAGAGCCTGATCCCCGTCGAAGAGTTCAAGAACGACCGCGGCGAAGTGGAAGTGGCTATCGGCGATTTCGTCGCCGTCTGCATCGAATCCCTGGAAGACGGTTTCGGCGCCACCAAATTGTCGCGTGATCGCGCTCGCCGCCTGTCTGCCTGGCTGGACCTGGAAGCCGCGATGGAAGAGGGCCGTATCGTCAAGGGACTGATCAACGGCAAGGTGAAGGGCGGTCTCACGGTCATGTGCAACGGCATCCGCGCCTTCCTGCCCGGTTCGCTGGTCGATGTGCGTCCGATCAAGGACACCACGCCGTTCGAAAACAAAGAATCCGAATTCAAGGTCATCAAGCTGGATCGCAAGCGCAACAACGTGGTCGTTTCGCGCAAGGCCGTGCTGGAGCAGAGCATGGGCGCAGAGCGCGAGTCTCTGCTGTCCAACCTGAAAGAAGGCACCACCGTCAAGGGCATCGTCAAGAACATCACCGAGTACGGTGCGTTCGTCGACCTGGGCGGTATCGACGGCCTGTTGCATATCACCGATCTGGCCTGGCGCCGGGTCAAGCATCCTTCCGAAGTGGTCACCGTCGGCGACGAGATCAGCGCGATGGTGCTCAAGTTCGACCAGGACAAGAACCGCGTTTCCCTCGGCCTCAAGCAGTTGGGCGAAGATCCCTGGGTCGGCCTTTCCCGCCGCTACCCCACCAGCACCCGCATGTTCGGCAAGGTTGCCAACCTCACCGACTACGGCTGCTTCGTCGAGATCGAGCCGGGCATCGAAGGTCTGGTGCACGTCTCCGAAATGGACTGGACCAACAAGAACGTCAACCCGTCCAAGATGGTTTCCCTGGGCGATGAAGTCGAAGTCATGGTGTTGGAGATCGACGAAGAGCGTCGCCGCATCTCTCTCGGCATGAAGCAGTGCAAGTCCAACCCGTGGGACGATTTCGCCATGAACGCCAAGAAGGGCGACAAGGTGCGCGGCCAGATCAAGTCGATCACCGATTTCGGCGTGTTCATCGGTCTGCCCGGCGGCATCGACGGTCTGGTGCACCTGTCCGACCTGTCCTGGAGCCTGCCCGGCGAAGAAGCCCTACGCAACTACCGCAAGGGCGAGGAAGTCGAGGCTGTCGTGCTGGCCATCGATGTCGAGAAAGAGCGCATCTCTCTCGGCGTCAAGCAGATCGAAAACGACCCGTTCAACGCCTACGTGGCCACCCACGACAAGGGCGCCGTCGTCAAGGGCGTGGTCAAGTCGATGGATGCCAAGGGCGCCATCGTGACGCTGGACGGCGAAGTCGAGGGTTACCTGCGCGCTTCCGAAGTCTCGCGTGACCGTGTCGAAGACATCCGCACCCACCTGAAGGACGGCGATGAAGTCGAGACCGTGATCATCAACATCGATCGCAAGAATCGTCAGATCAACCTGTCCATCAAGTCCAAGGATGCCGCCGAGCAGGCCGACACGATGCGCAAGCTGGCGTCCGAGCAATCTACCGGCACCACCAACCTGGGCGCTCTGCTCAAGGCCAAGCTCGACAATAAGAGTGCCGAGTGACAGACCAGGAAACAGAGATCGGCGGTGCAATGACCAAGTCGGAGCTTATCGACCGACTGGCGGAGCGCCACCCCCAACTGGTCGCGGCGGATGCCGAACTGGCGGTGAAAACGATCCTCGATGCGATGACCACCTGTCTGGTTGAAGGCGAGCGCATCGAGATTCGCGGATTCGGCAGTTTCAGCCTGAATTTCCGGCCGCCGCGAGTGGGGCGCAATCCCAAAACGGGCGACAAGGTCCATGTGGCGGGCAAGTACGTACCCCATTTCAAGGCCGGCAAGGAATTGCGCGACCGGGTGGATTACACCGAGTAAACCTGGCTACGCCGGGGTTGGCATGCAAGACGAAAAAGGCGCTGCGGGTTGGGCGCCTTTTTCTATGGCACTCCGGATTTCCCGATCGGTAACTTCTGCTTGCATACCGGCCAATTGTGCTCAATAGTTTCCCGAACGGGAAAATACATGACCACCATTCACTCTACTCAACAACTTGGCCAGGTTCTGCGCGCTGCCCGCAAACAACTGGGATTGACTCAGTCCAAGCTGGCGCTTGCGGCCGGCTGTGGCTTGCGCTTCATCGTGGACCTGGAAGCAGGGAAACCCACGCTGCGGCTGGAGACCGTTTTGCTAGTGATCGAGGCACTTGGCGGCGAGATCATACTGAGCGGTCTGCCCAAGGCCACCGAGGGCGGCGAGCATGGTGCATGAGCTTGAGGTCCGGCTGTTTGCCGATCGTATTGGCACTTTGGCGCTGGTCGAGGGGCGACTGACCTTTCGCTACGCAGCCGATTGGCTGAAGCAGCCGAACGCGGCAGCGTTGTCGTGCTCCCTGCCATTGCAGGCTGAACCATTCGACGATCACAGGGCGCGCCCGTTCTTCGCCGGCCTGTTGCCCGAAGGCAACATGCGCCGCTTGATCGCACAGCAATTTCAGGTTTCCGGGCAGAACGACTTTGCCTTGCTGGATCACATTGGAGGTGAATGTGCCGGGGCAGTTACCTTTCTGGAACCCGGGCAGCCTCTACGCTTGCCAGCAACCGGCAGCGAGGTCGAATGGCTGAGTGATGGGGAGGTCATTGCCATTCTGGACTGGATGAATTGCCCCGTCGTCCAATGCTGGCCGGCAAAGATGACCTGCGCCTATCGCTGGCCGGTGCCCAGGACAAACTCCCGATGGTCGTGGATGGCGATCGGATCGGCTTGCCCCACAACGGCACGCCCAGTTCGCACATCCTCAAGCCGCCGATTCGCAACGTGGAAGACAGCGTCACGAATGAAAGTTTCTGCCTCGCGCTGGCCGAGGCGATGCAACTCAAACCTGCACGTTCAAGAATTCACTCGATCCGTGATCGACAGTTTCTCCTGGTCGAACGCTACGACAGAACCCCCTCTACGCAGCCCGCGTAGGATGGGTTGAGCGCAGCGAAACCCATCGATCCCACGTGCCCATGCATGATGGGTTTCGCTACCGCTCAACCCATCCTACCCATCCCCGTCATGACTCAATACCGGCGCCATTTCCAACCCGGCGGCTCGTATTTCTTCACGGTCAACCTGGCGAATCGGCGGCAATGTCTGTTGACCGAGCATATCGACGCTTTGCGCGCTGCGTTCCGCTACACCCTGGAACGGCACCCCTTCACGCTGGCGGCCATCGTGGTGCTGCCGGAGCATCTGCATACCATCTGGACCCTGCCGCCGGGGGATGTGGATTTTTCGACGCGCTGGCGCCTGATCAAAAGCCACTTCTCGCGCGCCCTGCCCCTGGGTGAACACCGTTCGGCGAGTCGCCTCGACAAGGGCGAACGTGGCATCTGGCAACGCCGTTATTGGGAACACACTTTGCGTGACGAGACGGATTTCGAGCGGCACGCGGATTACCTGCATTTCAACCCGGTGAAACATGGTTATGCGAGCCGGGTCGCCGACTGGCCGTATTCCTCGTTCCACCGCTGCGTCCGACTGGGCCTGTATGCGCCGGATTGGGCCGGGGATATGGGCAAAGACGTGGCCGGTCAATTCGGAGAAGCCGGGCCGTCTTGATGGGTTTCGCTGCGCTCTACCCATCCTACGAGGTCTGGCGCGAATAGCCGTATCCGCCGCAGGCAATCGAGATTCGTAGGATGGGTTGAGCGCAGCGAAACCCATTGATCCCACGTGCCCATGCATGATGGGTTTCGCTATCGCTCAACCCATCCTGCCGGCCCTCGTTTTCCGCTTCGTCGTCTGTGGTTGCCGGCGGCGGCTGCCGCTACAATCGCGGCGGTCCAAATACCCATTTCCCCCGTGCAATCACTCACGCTGGTCGTCAAGATCGTCCTGTTCCTGTTGTTGCTCGGGTTTGCCGCCCTGAACAGCGATGGCGTGACCTTGCGTTATTTTCTTGGTCTGGAATGGCAAGCGCCGCTGTCGTTGGTGATTCTGGCGGCCTTTGCGGTGGGGCTGCTGACCGGCTTGCTGGGATGTTCTTTGCGTCTGTGGCGCAATCAACGTGAATTGCGCGCTTTGCGTCACCCGATCAACGATCGTCAAATAAACGCGCCCTGACGGGCATGGATTGAATCCGTAACAAATATGAAGGTCTGCACCATGCCCGTCTCCCTCACCCCCAACCCCTCTCCCGTGCACGGGAGAGGGGGGCAGCGAGCGTCGCTATCGCGACGTTCCATATAAATATGGAATTCGAAGCCTGGCATCTGTTGGTCATTCCGCTGTTTTTCGGCCTCGGCTGGATTGCGGCGCGGGTCGATATCCGCCATGTCATGGCGGAATCGCGCGCGGTGCCGCGGTCCTACTTCAAGGGCCTCAATTACCTGCTCAACGAGCAGCCGGACAAGGCCATCGAGGCGTTTCTGGAAGTGGCCCGGATGGACCCGGATACGCTGGAACTGCACTTCGCGCTCGGCGCGCTGTTTCGCCGGCGCGGCGAGCTGGATCGTGCCATCCGCATCCACCAGAACGTCGCGGACCGCGCCGATCTATCGCAGGACCATCGCATGAAGGCCTTGTATGAACTCGGCGAAGACTTCCTCAAAGCGGGCTTGCTGGATCGTGCCGAAGCGGTATTCCGGCGGTTGGAAACCGGTGTGCATGCGCGCGATTCGTTGCGCAACATTCTTGAAATCCAGGTCCTGACCAAGGATTGGCGCGAGGCTATCGTGACCGCGGCGCGCCTGGAAAAGCTGGGCTGCCCGGCCCAGAACGCAGATACCGCCCACTATTATTGCGAGCTGGCCCTGGGTGAGATGCTCAAGGGCGATGACGACAAAGCGCGTGACAAGGCGCGCGCCGACCTGGAGCGCGCCTTGCAGGAAAACAAGCGCTCCGCGCGCGCCTGGATGTTGCTGGGCGATCTGGAGGCCAAGGCCGGTGCGGATGAAGCTGCAATCGCGGCCTGGCGTCGGCTGGAAGAGGTGAATCCCGCCTATTTGCCGATCGTGGCCGAACGCTTGACGCAGGCTTATGGTCGCTGTGGCAAACAGGACGAAGCCATCGCCTTGCTGAAAGCCTATCTGGAGCGTCGCCCCAGCCCGGATCTGCTGCATTTCCTGTTTCAGACCGTCGCGCAGGCGCGCGGCTGGGAGGGCGCCAGGCAACTCGCCGCCGAGGAATTGAAGCGGCATCCCAGTTTGCGTGCGCTGGACGATTACCTGCAGGCCAGCAATGCGCTGCAGCAGGCGGAATCCGACGTGGAGGGGCCGAGTCTGGAAGGTCATCTGGCGCAAGACCTGGTGCATCGTCAGGTCAGCCGCAGCGCCTACTATCTGTGCGGCAGTTGCGGTTTCAAGGCGCGCCAGTATTTCTGGCAATGCCCGGCCTGCGCGCGTTGGGAAAGCATTTCGCCGGAGCGGGAAGAACATGACTGATCGCCGGATCATCGTTGCGCTGGACTACCCCGATGCCGACGCTGCGCGGCAGTTCGTCGCCAGGGTGCGTCCAGAGCTGTGCCGACTCAAGGTCGGCAAGGAACTGTTCGTCGCAGCCGGGCCGGCCTTCGTGCAGGAGCTGGTCGGGCAGGGCTACGACGTTTTCCTCGATCTGAAATTTCACGACATCCCCAACACCGTGGCGCAGGCCTGCAAGGCGGCTGCGCGACTTGGCGTCTGGATGATGAACGTCCATGCCAGCGGCGGGCCGCGCATGATGCAGGCCGCGCGCGAGGCGCTGGAGGGGTTGCCGGCGCGTCCTAGATTGATCGCGGTGACCGTGCTGACCAGCATGGGCGAGGAAGAATTGCGCGCCACTGGCGTCGAGGCCGCCGCCCGCCAGCAGGTGTTGCGGCTGGCCTCGCTGGCGCATGCCAGCGGCATGGATGGCGTGGTGTGTTCGGCGCAGGAAGCGCCGCTGCTGCGCACCGCCCTCGGCCCCGAATTTCTGCTGGTGACGCCGGGCATCCGTCCCGCCGGCAGCGCGGCGGGCGACCAGACCCGCATCCTGACTCCCGCACAGGCCGTTCAGGCCGGCGTCGATTATCTGGTTATCGGCCGGCCCATCACCCAGGCTGCCGATCCATTGGCTGCGCTGGAATCCATCGCGCGGGAAATCCATTCTTCGATCAAGGAACTCAAGCAATGAAAATCGCCATCGCCGGTACCGGCTACGTCGGCCTCTCCAACGCCATCCTGCTGGCGCAGCACAACGAAGTGGTCGCGCTCGACATCGTTGCCGAGAAGATCGAGATGCTCAACCGCAAGGTTTCACCCATCGTCGATACCGAGATCGAGGACTACCTGAGCCACCGGCCGCTCAACTTCCGCGCCACGCTCGACAAGCAGGATGCCTACGCCGGGGCCGACTTTGTCATCATCGCCACCCCGACCGACTACGACCCCGAGACCAACTACTTCAACACCCGCACGGTCGAGGCGGTCATCCAGGACGTCAAGGCGATCAACCCCAAGGCGGTGATGATCCTCAAATCCACCGTCCCGGTCGGCTACACCGCCAAGCTGAAGGCGCAGTACAACTGCGAAAACCTGATTTTCTCGCCCGAGTTCCTGCGCGAAGGCAAGGCGCTGTACGACAACCTGCATCCCTCGCGGATCATCATCGGCGAGCGCTCCGAGCGTGCCGAAACCTTCGCCAATCTGCTCAAGCAAGGCGCCATCAAGCAGGACATCCCGGTGCTGTTCACCGACTCCACCGAGGCGGAGGCGGTCAAACTGTTCTCCAATACCTACCTCGCCATGCGGGTGGCTTTTTTCAACGAATTGGACACCTACGCCGCCAGCCACGGCCTGGACACCAAACACATCATCCAGGGCGTCAGCCTCGACCCGCGCATCGGCGACCACTACAACAATCCCTCGTTTGGCTACGGTGGTTACTGTCTGCCCAAGGACACCAAGCAGTTGCTGGCCAACTACTCGGATGTGCCGCAGAACCTGATGCGCGCCATCGTCGACTCCAACACCACGCGCAAGGATTTCATCGCCGACAGCATCCTTAAACGCAAGCCCAAAGTCGTTGGCGTGCATCGGCTAATCATGAAAGCCGACTCGGACAATTTTCGCGCGTCCAGCATCCAGGGCATCATGAAGCGGATCAAGGCCAAGGGCATCGAGGTCATCGTTTATGAACCGGTGTTAAAAGAAGCCGAGTTCTTCCACTCCAAAGTGGTCAACGATCTGGCGGAATTCAAGCGGCTGTCCGATGTCATCGTCGCCAACCGCATCACCGACGACATCCGCGACGTGGCGGACAAGGTTTTCAGCCGCGACCTGTTCGGGAAGGATTGAAGCGGCCATGTACAAGACTATCGAGGATTTCGTCGGCAACACGCCGCTGGTGCGCTTGAAGAAGCTGCCCGGCGCAACCTCCAACGTGGTGTTGGTGAAGCTGGAAGGCAACAACCCGGCCGGTTCCGTCAAGGATCGGCCGGCGTTGGCGATGATCGCCAAGGCGGAGGCGCGCGGCGAGATCAAACCCGGCGATACCCTGATCGAGGCCACCAGCGGCAATACCGGCATTGCGCTGGCGATGGCCGCCGCCATCAAGGGCTACCGCATGATTCTGATCATGCCGGAACACCTCTCCATCGAACGCCGCCAGACCATGCGCGCTTACGGCGCCGAACTGGTGCTGGTGTCGAAGGCAGCCGGCATGGAAGGCGCGCGTGACCTGGCCGAGCAGATGCAACGCGACGGCCAAGGCAAAATCCTCGACCAGTTTTCCAACCCGGATAACCCGGCCGCGCATTACGAATCCACCGGTCCGGAAATCTGGCGCGATACCGACGGCAAGGTCACCCACTTCGTCTCCAGCATGGGCACCACCGGCACCATCATGGGCTGCTCGCGCTACCTGAAGGAACAGAATCCGGCCATCCAGGTCGTCGGCGTGCAGCCGGAAGACGGTGCGCAGATTCCCGGCATCCGCAAATGGCCGCCGGAATACGTGCCTTCGATCTGCGACTACGAGCGGGTGGATCGGATGATGTACGTCGGCCAGAACGCGGCGGAAGAAACCGCGCGCCGGCTTGCCAGCGAGGAAGGCATCTTTGCCGGCATTTCATCCGGCGGCGCGCTCTACGCTGCGCTTCAGTTATCCAGGGAAGTGGAAAACGCGGTCATCGTCACCATCGTCTGTGATCGGGGGGATCGCTACCTCTCTACCGGGGTGTTTCCCGCGTGAAGAGCAGCGTCTTGTTGTTGCCGATACTGATCTGTCTGTTGTTATTGGGGCGGTAATCCGCATCGGCTGGCGAGGTTGCGGTATCGGCATCGCCGCGGGGTAATACCCATTTAATCTAGAAACCTCAGTTGAGGTGCTTGTAGGTGCGAATTTATTCGCACAATCAACGACTTCAGTGCGAATGAATTCGCACCTACAGACATCTCGCAATACATTGAATCGTAATGAATTTATCCGTCAACTGAGGTTCCTGGGTTTAATGTGTCGTAATATTCAACACAATAACGTACGCTTAAATGCGTACAAGGAGGTTGGATATGCTGAATGCACAAACCAGAGAAGCGGCTTCCGTTTCTATCAACATCCGAGCCAAAGCCAGACAGCGCGATCTAATCGACCAGGCCGCAGACCGTCTGGGCCGTAGTCGGTCTGATTTCATGCTTGAAGCCGCTTGTCGTGAGGCGGAAGACGTGCTGCTCGAGCAGGCATTCTTCACGGTCGATGCTGGCACTTTTGCTAAATTTCAAGCGCTGCTCGATCTCCCGTTGCCGCCGACTGACAAGCTACGCCGCTTGCTCAAGACGAAAGCGCCCTGGGAGAAATGACCACGCTGGACTTCACGCCACCCGCGCCGATCACGGCTGATCACGCGCTGGAGAATTTCGACAGCGGCGAATTGTCCCTGAACGACTGGCTCAGAAAACGTGCGTTCAAGAACCATGCTGCGGGCGCTTCGCGTTGCTTCGTGTTGTGTGGCGGCGCGGATGTCATTGCTTACTACAGTCTGTCAGCCGGTGCGATCAGCCATGAAGCAGCCCCCAAGGCAGCCCCCAAGGCGATGCGGCGCAACATGCCCGATCCGTTGCCAGTCCTGCTGCTTGGTCGGCTTGCCGTCGATAGGCGCTACCACAATCAGGGCATTGGGCAAGCATTGCTGCGCGATGCCATGTTGCGGGCAGTCAACGTCGCCGGCGAGGCCGGCGTATTCGCCTTATTGGTTCATGCACTTTCTGACCAGGCCAGGCAGTTCTATCTTTCACGCGGCTTCGTGGAATCACCTTTGCAGCCGATGACGCTGCTCATGACGATAGAAACAATTCGTTCAATTCTGGCAGAACCTGACTGACAACCTGGTTGGGTGCAGGGTGGTTCAGTGATGTGGACGGGCGGTTTCGTAAGCAAATATTCGTTCCCGGCTCATGGGGCTATAGCAGGCTAAACGGGCCTTGTGTATGAGTCGGTTTTTATTACATTTTTGCTTGCCTTGCCTTGCCTTGCCTTGCCTTGCCTTGCCTTGTGCTGCGTCAAGTGGTTGAATAAAAACAGAAAAATAATTATCTCAGATGATGGCAAGTTAATTGCTTAATTCCCTTCCGCGTGTACGGGAATGGCCCGCACAGCAACCTTGGGAGTGAAGCCATGCAAAACAAACCTCTGATCCTGGTCCTGCTGGCCGGCCTTGCACTTAGCGGCGCGGCGCAAGCCACCCTGAACGACCGTGGCGGCGGGCTGATTTACGACGACGTGCTGAACATCACATGGCTGCAAGACGCCAACTATGCCAAGACCAGCGGCTACGATGCCGATGGCATGATGAACTGGGCCGCTGCCAACGCCTGGGCGGCCAACCTCAGCTACGGCGGCTACAGCGGCTGGCGCCTGCCCACGATGGTGGATACCAGCGCGCAGGGATGTGACTGGGCTAACAGCGGCACCGACTGCGGCTACAACGTGCAGACGGTCAGCGGTGGCACGGTATTCAGCGAGATGGCGCACATGTATTTCAACAACCTGAGATTGAAGTCGTACTTCTCCCCAACGGATGTCGTTCAGTCCGACTTCGGCATCTTCGGCAATGGCACGATTGGAGGCCAAAATGACGTCGGGCTGATCAAGAACCTCCGATCCTACGTGTACTGGTCTGAGGTGGGGTACGCGCCGAATTCGAGCGACGCGTGGCTCTTCAGTATGAGCGGCGGCAGCCAGGGCGCGACCAGCAAGGACGGTGATTTCTACGCGTGGGCTGTTCGCCCCGGCGATGTCGCCGCCGTCCCCGAGGCGGACACGTGGGCGATGCTGTTGGCGGGCCTGGGCCTGGTGGGCGTGGCAGCGAGACGGCGGCGTGGGTGATTCGGTGCGAGGTTGTCAAACACCCCGCGCTTCGACCCTTTCAGGGGGTGCTGGGGGCGGTAGCCCCCTGCGGTTTGTCGAATTTTCTTACACTTGATTTTCAGTGACGTAGGTTGGGCAAAGCGAAGCGTGCCCAACGAACCGGCGCGCTGTTGGGCACGCTTCGCTTTGCCCAACCTACGGACTGCACCTGGACCGGCACCCGGGCGGTGATGCGGCCCCTTTCGGGGGTGGTGGTAGGCATGGCGTTGCTCCTTGGTTGAAGGTTGCGCTATAGCGGGTGGTGACAATCTGTTGCCACGGCCGGGGCTGGGGCGTGGATGGGACGCCACCCAGTTTGAGCCGATTCAGTCCGGTCGATACAGCAGGAAAACCGTTGGCCGTTTCTGGATATCCGGTGCGTTGCCTTGCCAGGCGGCAATTTTGCGGGTGGCGAGAAACTCGCTGTCCAGCGTGAGATCGCACGCGATGGTCAGCAAGGTATCCGGCTGGCAGGCGGTCAGCAGGGTTTCCAGCATGGCGTGGTTGCGGTAGGGCGTTTCGATGAATGCCTGCGCGGCATCTTCCTTGCGTGAGCGTTTCTCCAGTTCGCGCAGCGCTTTGGCGCGTTCCTCCGCTTTCGCCGGCAGATAGCCGTGGAAGGCGAAGCGTTGGCCGACCAGGCCGGAGCCCATCAGGGCCAGCAGGATGGAGGAGGGACCCACCAGAGGCCGGACCCTGATGCCATGCTGATGCGCCAGGCGAACCAGATTCGCGCCGGGGTCGGCCACTGCCGGGCAGCCGGCTTCCGAGATCAGGCCGACATCAACGCCGGCCAGCAACGGCGCGATCAGCGTTTCCAGTGCGCTGGCTGGCGTGTGTTCGTTGAGTTCCAGCAGGGTGAGTTGCTGGATCGGCGTGGCGGTGGGCAGTTGCTTGAGGAAGGCGCGTGCGGTTTTGGCTTGTTCGACGATGAAGGTCGTGAGTCCGGCGGCGATGTTCCGGGTTTCCTCAGGCAGAACGTGAGTCAGGGGTGAGGGGTTGCCAGAATCGCCGAGCGGCGTCGGAATCAGGTAGAGGGTGCCGGCCATGTCAATACATCCAGTCCTTCGTTGGCGAGCATCTCGGTCAGCTTGATCAGCGGCAGGCCGACCAGCGCGTTCGGGTCTTCGGTCTCGAAACGTGCGATCAGGGCGATGCCCAAAGACTCGCTCTTGGCGCTGCCACAGCAGTTGTAGGGCTGATCTTTGTTGAGGTAGGCCTCGATCTGGGCGTCGCTGTATTCACGCATGACCAGGCGCACCGGCACGTTGGCAGTCTGGACAGAGCCGCTGCGGGCATTCAGCAGGGTCAACGCGGTGTGGAACTCCAGCGCCTTGCCGCGCATGCGTTTGAGTTGGGCGACGGCGTTGTCGAAGTTGCCCGGCTTGCCGAGTTGTTCGCCGTCAAGCAGGGCGACCTGGTCGGAACCGATGATCAGCGCATCGGGAAATTTTTCCGCGACTGCCTGGGCTTTGAGAACCGACAGGCGCTGCGCGGTCTCGTCCGGCGATTCGCCGGGCAGAGGCGTTTCATCGACATCGGGTGCGGCAACTTCGAACGGGACGCCCAGTCTGGCGAGCAGTTCGCGCCGATAGGGCGAGGTGGAGGCCAGGACGAGCTTCACCGCGCCAGCTTCACTCGGGTTGAATCTCGACCAGAACCTGATCCGGCGTGACCGCATCGCCCTTGGCGACATGGACTGCGACGACCGTGCCGGTTACAGGCGATTGCACTTCGTTTTCCATCTTCATGGCTTCGATGACCAGAACACCGTCACCCGCCTTGATCTTGTCGCCGACCTTGACTTTGACCTCGACGATGGCGCCCGGCATGGCGGTGGTGACACAGCCGGCATGCGTCGGGCGCGGACGTTGTTTGGCGCCGCCGGCTGCGTCCGCTTTTTTGCTCGATGTCTTGCGCGTCGAACTGGAGCCTGGCGTGACTTCGACTTCGTCCAGGGCTTCCAGCAGCACTTCTTCGGCGACGCCATCGACGTGGACGTAGAACGGCCGTTCGCCATCGCCGGCGTGGCCGGTGCCTTTGATGCGGATGTGATAAGTCTCGCCGTGCAGCGTGACGTTGAATTCGCTCGGCGCGTAGACCGCCGGGCAGGACATGGCCAGCATGGATTCGGGCGGCAGCAGCGGTTCCGGCACCAGAGCGCCGCCGGCGCGTTCTTGCAGGAAGGTGCGGCCCAGGTCGGGGAACATGGCGTAGGTCAGCACGTCTTCGTCGGACTTGGCCAGGCCTTCCGCTTCGCTGCGCAGTTTGTCGAGTTCGTCGCTGAGCAGGTCGGCCGGGCGGCAGGTGATGACTTCCTGCGTGCCGACAGCCATCTGTTTGACTTCTTCGTTGACCTTGCCCGGGGCTGCGCCGTAGCGGCCGAGCAGGTAGCTCTTGACCTCGTTGGTGACCGATTTGTAGCGGCCGCCGGTGAGGACGTTGAGCACCGCCTGGGTGCCGACGATCTGTGAGGTGGGGGTGACCAGCGGCGGGTAGCCGAGGTCTTCGCGCACGCGCGGAATCTCGGCCAGGACCTCGTCCATGCGGTCGAGCGCGCCTTGTTCCTTCAACTGATTGACCAGATTCGAGATCATGCCGCCGGGCACTTGCGAGACCAGGATGCGGGTGTCGACTTGCTGGCCCTTCATTTCGAATTGCCAGTATTTCTTGCGCACTTCCTTGAAGTAGGCGGTGATTTCCTGCAGCTTGATCAGGTCGATGCCGGTGTCGTATTCGCTGCCGGCAAAGGCGGCGACCAGGCTTTCCGTGGTGGGGTGGCTGGCGCCTTCCGAGAACGCGGAAATACAGGTGTCGATCATCACCGCGCCGGCTTCGACGCCTTTCATGTGCGCCATGCTGGCCAGGCCGGAAGTGGCGTGGCTATGCAGGTGGATGGGAATCGAAATGGCGCTCTTCAGCGCTTTGACCAGGGCCATTGTGGTGTAGGGCGTGAGCAGGCCCGCCATGTCCTTGATGCAGACCGTGTCGCTGCCCATTTCTTCGAGTTGCCGCGCCATCGCAACGAAGTATTCGATGTTATGCACCGGGCTGGTGGTGTAGCTGAGCGTGCCTTCGGCATGTTTGCCGGCGGCTTTCACGGCTTCGATGGAAACGCGCAGGTTGCGGATGTCGTTCATCGCATCGAAGACGCGGAACACATCGACGCCGTTATCGGCAGATTTCTGCACGAAGGCGCGCACCAGGTCATCCGGATAATGCCGGTAGCCGAGCAGGTTCTGGCCGCGCAGCAACATCTGGATGCGTGAATTGGGCAGCGCGCGGCGCAGCTTGCGCAGACGCTCCCACGGGTCTTCCTTGAGAAAGCGCACGCAGGCATCGAAGGTGGCGCCACCCCAGGCTTCCAGCGACCAGTAGCCGATGTTATCGAGCTTGGCGCAGATCGGCAGCATGTCTTCGGTACGCATGCGCGTGGCGATCAGGGACTGATGTCCGTCGCGCAGAACCAGTTCGGTGATCTTGACTTGAGTCATCGTGTTGTCTTCCGTTCAGATGCCGAGGTGCGCGGCGATGGCTGCGGATATCGCCGCCGCTTTCATCTCGGGCGGGTGATGCACGGCATAGTTGAGCAGTTCCGGATGCGCTTCGACAAAACTGGTGTTGAAGCGGCCGGTGCGGAATTCGGCGTTCTTCAGGATTTCCTGGTAGTACGGGATGGTGGTCTTGACGCCATAGACGCCCATGTCATCGAGCGCGCGCCGACCGCGTTCGATGACGCCTTCCCAGGTCAGCGCCCAGACCGTCAGCTTGGCGCACATGGAGTCGTAATAGGGCGGGATCGTGTAGCCGGAATACATCGCGGCATCGGTGCGCACGCCGGGGCCGCCGGGCGCGTAGTAGCGCGTGATGCGGCCGAAACTGGGCAGGAAGCCGTTCTTCGGGTCTTCCGCGTTGATGCGGAATTCCATCGCAAAACCACGGTGGTGAATGTCTTCCTGCTTGTATTGCAGCGGCAGGCCATCGGTAATGCGGATCTGCTCCTGGACGATGTCGATGCCGGTGATGCTTTCGGTCACCGTGTGTTCCACCTGCAAACGGGTGTTCATTTCCATGAAATAGAACTGGTTGTCGGCATCGAGCAGGAATTCCACCGTGCCGGCGTTTTCGTAGCCGACCGCTTTGGCAGCACGCGCCGCGAGTTTGCCGATGTATTCGCGCTGCGCCTCGGTCAATTGCGGTGACGGGGCGATCTCGATGAGTTTTTGATTGCGCCGCTGGATGGAGCAGTCGCGTTCATACAGGTGCACACAGTTGCCGTGGCTGTCGCCCATGATCTGGACTTCGATGTGCTTGGGATTGACCACGCATTTTTCGATGAACACTTCCGGTTTGCCGAACGCCTTGGTGGCCTCGGAGACCACGCGCTCGTAGTTCTTGACCAGTTCGTCATCCGAATCGCAACGCCGGATGCCGCGGCCGCCGCCGCCATTGGTGGCTTTCAGCATGATCGGATAGCCGATCTCACGCGCCAGCTTCAGCGCTTCGTCGGCATTCGCCAGATTGTGGTCAGAGCCGGGAATGACCGGGATGCCGGCCTTGATCATGGCCAGACGCGCCTGAATCTTGTCGCCCATCTGGGTAATCACCGCCGGCGAAGGGCCGATGAATTTGATGCCGCGGCGGGCGCAAACTTCGGCCAGCACCGGGTTTTCCGACAGGAAGCCGTAACCGGGATGCAGGGCGTCGCAACCGGACGCCACGGCCAGATTCACGATGTTGTGGGCGTTGAGGTAGCCCAATACCGGGTCGGAGCCGATGTTGTACGCCGCATCGGCTTTTTTGACGTGCAGTGCATGCCGGTCGGCATCGGTATAGATGGCCACCGCCTTGATGCCCATCTCCTTGCACGCGCGAACAATGCGTACAGCGATTTCCCCCCGGTTTGCGACGAGTATTTTCCTGATCACGCTTGAGACCCTAGAAAGTGGCGTTTGCTTTGACAAAAACAGCCGCGCAGCTTAGCATTTACGGCTTATGTCTGCACGGAGACCCTTCGATAGCCTGCAATTTGCCAAGTCCGGCGAGAGCTTGAGTGGCGGTTTGCGCATCGAAGAGTTGCCGCGCTTGCGCGATAGTTTGAGGCCGGATGATGTTGGCGTGCAATACAGGCTTTCTGGTTGTCTGGCGGCGGGGCGTCCGGCTTTGCGCCTTGAAATTGAGGCAACGGTCTGGCTGACTTGTCAGCGTTGCATGGTGATGTACCCCGAGGTTTTGATCCTGGATAACGTGATGCCAGTGGCCAGGAATGAGGCGGAGTTGGCGCGCTGGGAGAGGCTTGATCCCTTGCTGGATGCGCTGGTGGCCGATCCTGTGCTGGATGTCGCCGTCCTGGTTGAAGATGAGATTTTGTTGAGTTTGCCGGCTGCGCCGCTTCATGCCGAGGGTCAGTGCGACCCGGATGGCTTGGCTCTTATGGGCCTGAGCTGATCGAGATTTGGCGTCGGCAATGCAGTTTTGAATTTGTGAATTTGGTTTTCAGGAGAAAGTTATGGCCGTTCAGCAGAATAAAAAGTCCCCCTCCAAGCGTGGCATGCACCGTGCGCACGACTTTCTGACCACCCCGCCCACGGCGATCGAGCCGACCACTGGCGAAATGCATCTGCGTCATCACATCAGCCCGAACGGTTTTTACCGTGGCCGCAAGGTTCTCAATACCAAGGCTGACAACGCCTGATTTTCGCTTCGATCCTGCCTGAGACGATGCCAGACAAGCCGAACTGGTTGTGTTCGGGCTGATCGGTCATGCGAGAAATAACTATTGCAATTGACGCCATGGGGGGCGATCACGGCCCCCATGTGACGGTCAAGGCGGCGCTCAACTTCCTGAGCAAAGAGCCGGACATCAATATTGTCCTGGTTGGCCTGGAAGATGCGATTCACGCAGAGTTGAAAGTCAATAAATCGGCGGCGGGCACACGCTTGCGCGTTCATCACGCCAGTGAAGTGGTGAAGATGGACGACCCTTTGCCGGTGGCGCTGCGCACCAAAAAAGATTCGTCCATGCGTGTCACCGCCGATCTCGTCAAGCGCGGTGAGGCCGATGCCGGCGTGTCCGCCGGTAATACCGGCGCACTGATGGCCGTCTCCCGCTTTGTACTGAAAACCCTGCCCGGAATCGACCGGCCAGCCATCGCCTCTACGTTGCCTTCCCGCACTGGCAGTACCTATATGCTCGATCTGGGCGCAAACGTCGATTGCTCGGCTGAGCACCTGCTGCAATTCGCCATCATGGGCTCTGCCCTGGTTGCCGCCATTGAACATAAAGATCGGCCTAGCGTCGGCTTGCTCAATATTGGCGAGGAAGAAATCAAGGGTAACGATGTGGTCAAGCAGGCTGGCGAATTGCTCAGGGCCAGCAGCCTCAATTTCCAGGGCAATGTGGAAGGCGACGATATCTACAAAGGCACTGTCGATGTGGTGGTGTGCGATGGTTTTGTTGGAAACATTGCGCTGAAAGCTTCGGAAGGGCTGGCCAAGTTGATTGGCGATCAGTTGCGCAGCGAGTTTAAGAAAAATCCCATCACCCGTCTTGCCGGCATTCTTTCCTTGCCTGTGCTGCGCGCTTTCAAGCGCAAGCTTGATCCTCGGCGTTACAACGGCGCCAGTTTGCTTGGACTCAATGGCGTCATCATCAAGAGCCATGGCTCTGCCGATGTGTTCTCTTTCGAGCAGGCGATACTCAAAGCCGCCGAGGAAGTGCGCGGCGGCTTGCTGCGTCGAATCGCCGACCAGGTCAGCGCCCATAATGGCGCCCGAAACAACATCCATAACGGCTCGTTGGAAGAAGGAGAGCTGGCGTGACGCAAATTGCCAGAATCTATTCCCGCATCGTTGGCACCGGTAGCTATTTGCCAGCCCATGTATTGACCAATGCCGACCTTGAAAAGCGGATTGAAACTACCAGCGAGTGGATCGTCGAGCGTACCGGTATTCGTGAACGCCATATCGCCGCCGAAGGCGAGTTGACCAGCGATCTGGCCCAGAAGGCTGCGGAAAATGCGATTGAGGCGGCTGGCATCGACGCCGGCGAGATTGAGCTCATTGTCGTGGCCACCACGACATCGGACCGTGTGTTTCCAAGTACAGCCTGTGTCTTGCAGGCCAAATTGGGCATCACCAATGGGTGTCCGGCGTTGGATGTGCAGGCGGTTTGCAGCGGTTTTGTTTATGCGGTTTCGGTGGCAGACCAGTTCATCCGTTCGGGCCAGGTCAAGACTGCCCTGGTTGTCGGCGCGGAGACGCTTTCGCGGATTACCGATTGGACTGACCGCAGCAACTGCATGTTGTGGGGTGACGGCGCGGGGGCGGTCATTCTGCGTGCATCCGAGCAACCTGGAATTATCGCGACGCATCTGCATGCCGACGGTCGTTACCAGGATTTGCTGTTCGTCGATGGCGGCGTCTCGCTCAAAAAAGAGGGCGCCTGTTACATGCGCATGTCCGGCAACGCCGTATTCAAGATGGCGGTAAACACGCTGGATGCGATTGTCGATGAGACGCTGGAGGCCAATGGCCTGCAGAAGACCGATATCGACTGGCTGGTGCCGCACCAGGCCAATATCCGCATCATTCAGGCCACCGCCAAAAAGTTGGGCATGAGCATGGATCATGTCGTGGTGACGGTCGATCGTCATGGCAATACCTCTGCCGCTTCGATTCCTCTGGCGCTCGATACCGCGGTGCGTGAAGGTAAGATCAAGCCGGGTGAACTGGTTTTGATGGAGGCTTTCGGCGGCGGCTTTACCTGGGGATCGGTGCTGGTCCGATTCTGAATTGCCTGTACCGGAGTGGGTTGGCGCTTGTTGTTGAACTGACTTGCCGGTGTTTTTTTGCAGAGATTCTCGATGAAGTTCGCCTTTGTTTTTCCCGGTCAGGGATCCCAATCGGTCGGCATGCTGGCCGCCTATGGCGACGTCGCGCCGATACGCGACACCCTTGCCGAAGCCTCGGATGCTCTGGGGCAGGACCTGGCCGCGATGGTGGCCGCGGGACCGGCTGAACTGCTCAATCAAACCGTGAATACCCAGCCGGTCATGTTGGCGGCGGGCGTGGCGGTTTATCGTTTTTGGCAAAGCCGGGGCGGTCCCTCGCCAGCCTTGATGGCGGGGCACAGCCTGGGTGAGTACACCGCGTTGGTGTGCGCCGGCGCGCTCGATTTTTCCGATGCGGTCAAGCTGGTGCGCTTGCGCGCCGAAGCGATGCAATCCGCTGTGCCGGAGGGTGTCGGCGCCATGGCCGCCGTGCTCGGCCTGGATGACGACATGGTGCGTGCGGTTTGCGCGGAAGGCGCTCAGGGCGAAGTGCTGGAAGCAGTCAATTTCAACTCACCCGGCCAGGTGGTCATCGCCGGCAACAAGGCGGCGGTGGATCGCGGTTGCGCATTGGCGAAAGAAAAAGGCGCCAAGCGGGCATTGCTGTTGCCGGTTTCCGTGCCTTCGCATTGCGCACTCATGCAGCCGGCTGCGGAAAAGCTGCGCCTGGCGCTGCGTGCAATCGAAGTGAAGACGCCGACGGTGGCGGTTTTGCACAACGCCGATGTGACCAGCCATATCGATCCGGATGCCATCCGCGACGCATTGGCGCGGCAGCTTTACAGCCCGGTGCGTTGGGTGGAAACGGTTCAGGCCATGGCTGCGCAGGGCATTTCGTTGATCGCGGAATGCGGCCCCGGCAAGGTGCTGGCCGGCCTCAACAAGCGCATCGTCGATGGTGTGGTGGGCGTTGCGATGGCCGACGCCGCCGCACTGGCCGATACATTGGAAAAAATCAGGGCTTAAGGAGAAAAACATGGACGCACGTGTTGCATTGGTTACCGGCGCCTCGCGCGGTATCGGCAAGGCCATTCTGCATGCCCTGGCGAAGGCGGGTTGTGTCGTGGTGGGAACCGCCACCAGCGAGTCCGGCGCCGCAGCCATAGGCGCGGCCCTGAGCGAGGCCGGATTGAACGGCGAGGGCCTGATGCTCAACGTCAACGATGCCGCCCAGGTCGATGCCGCCATTGAGGGCATCATGACCCGTCATGGCCGCATCGACATTCTGGTCAACAACGCCGGCATTACCCGCGACAACCTGCTCATGCGGATGAAGGACGAGGAATGGGCGTCGATTCTGGATACCAACCTGACTTCGGTTTTTCGTCTCTCGCGCGCCGTGCTGCGGCCGATGATGAAGGCCCGCTTCGGCCGCATCGTCAGCATTGCATCGGTGGTGGGAGTTTCCGGCAATGCCGGCCAGACCAACTACGCTGCCGCCAAGGCCGGCATGATCGGCTTCTCCAAATCTCTGGCGCAGGAAGTAGGCAGCCGCGGCATCACCGTTAACTGCGTGGCGCCTGGCTTCATCGATACCGACATGACCAAGACGCTGCCCGAGGCTGCTCGCGCCAAACTCCTGGAACGCATCCCGCTCGGCAAGCTGGGCGTGCCGGAAGACATCGCGCATGCCGTGGCTTATCTGGCCTCGGACGGCGCGGCTTATGTCACCGGCGCCACCTTGCATGTCAACGGCGGCATGTACATGGATTAATCCTGGAATCCTCAGTTGACCGCTCCTTGCCCCTTGGGATGCCGCATGGATGCTAGCGTTAGCGCCTCCGATGACGCTCACCATTCGGGTGACGCCGCTACGCGCCCGATTGCACGGTTTGCGCGCCGTCTGGCCGCGTTGCTCCTGATGAAGCTACTAAGCGAAGGACTAAGCCGCCAAAAGACGGCGGCCAAGTCCCTGCTTATCCTTGCGGGAAATGACCCCGCTGCGTCA
>JAUYET010000039.1 GCA_030691265.1 Pseudomonadota bacterium | reverse complement strand
AAGAACCCCTGCGCCAGATTGTCAACAACTTCGGCGAAGAAGCCTCCGTGGAGGACAACAAGCTGCTCTAAGGCAAGGGCAACTACGGCTACAACGCCCAGACCGGCGAGTACGGCGACATGATGGAAATGGGCGTGCTGGACCCCACCAAGGTGACTCGCATCGCGCTGCAAAATGCCGCATCCGTGGCTTCCCTGATGCTGACCACCGATTGCATGGTGTCCGATCTGCCGGAAGACAAGAAGGGCGGCGCGCCTGATATGGGCGGCATGGGTGGTGGTATGGGCGGCATGGGCGGCATGGGCGGCATGGACTTCTAAGTCCGGCTTGTCTAGTTTACCGACTGGGATTCGCATCCCGGTTCGTCGCAAAGCAAAAACCCCGCGCAAGCGGGGTTTTTGCTTTTTGTAGCGCCGGCAGCCGTCCGGCTGGTTTCAAGATAGAAAGTCACGTCAGAGCCAGAAACATCCTGTTCTGCCATTAGGAATCGCTGTCGCACATCATGTTGCTGCCCTTTGAAATCCTTGCAGCAACCGCTGTAGAGCGTCCAGGCTTCCGACCTTGTAGCACTTTCCGCACGGTTCGTGAGCACCTGCGTATTGAGGAAAATCCGCGTAGTTGCTGCTCGAGTGCAGGTTAACCCCCGTTCTACGGTTCAAGTCCTCTTCTATTCCCCCATGAGCAGAAACCAACTCAGATCGGAAGTGAAAAGGATGTACCGCGACTTTGAGGTAACTGAAAATTCCGGAAGTTTCGCTGATCCCATTGATCTTATTTACATAGACGTCTGATGCATACGCCCTTGAGCGAAATATCAGGTTCTTGTCGTAGAGGTCAGAACCGTCTGGCTTCAAGCGCACGGCGAATCCGCATGCATCTGCGAGGTCTACGATTCTTTTCCGGGTTTCTGAATTCATTTTGGCCATCTTTTGTTGCTCCACTATTGGAAATGATGTGTGCTTTTCGGCGGCGGCTTTATACCGCCGCGTGTTTGAGGTGCAGGATTTACGCCAGCGCCAGCAATTTCCTGGTCATGCCGTCGCGGGCCATATCCAGCTTGTCGGCATTGGTCTTCACCGAAAGCGCACTGCGGCTTTTCCGGCCCAGGAAGTAGGCGATCCGCTCAGCATTAGCGCCCGACGGATGGGGCAGGCCATCGAGAATACGGCTGTGGTCCAGTAGTCCCTGATCGGCCACGAAATGGAGCGCTTCCGCCACTTTGTCTCCTAACGGCACGAATACAGCCTTTGGCAGCGCCTTGGCATCCTCACCAAAGTGCGTCAGGAGCTGGGTGCGCAAGAACGGGTGGCGCGTCATGTTTGGGGTGCCGTTGTAGTTCTCCCCCCTGACGAAAACCGGATTGCGCAGCACGGAGGTGGTCTGCACCAGGTGAGCCGCCAGCCCGAATAGCTCATCGCAAGTGCGGATGCCGAGCCAACGATTCACGCCCACACAGTCCAGCAACCCAACCAGATTGGGCCGCATCGCGCCGGAGAAGGCCCCCGTGCGTTTCGCTGCGGCCAGGGCGCTGACCGTGTTCGCGCCACGATCAAGCTGTTGGCGCGCCTCCTTGATCGCATTGATCATCTGGGTGCGTCCGGGGGTAATGCCGACGATGACCACCCTGGCTTGCGTGTTGATGTACTCGAAGGGCGCGTAGCAAACCTCGATATCGCCGTCATGCGCCAGAGATAGTTTGGCGGTCAGTGTCGTGGCGCCGGCGAGTTCGGCGGCAGCGAGGGACCGGATGACCGGAGCGAAGCGTTCGAAAAGGTTTGTATCCATGATTTTGGTAAAGCTCCAGTTGAGGAAAGACAGGGGGATCCTTTGCGTTAGTTACAGATCAATGGCGACGAATGCGTTCGGTCAGATGTGCCGCAGTGATGACTTTGTTGTCCGCGCCGACAACCACATAAACGTCGAGATGCTCGTTGATGACCCCGGCCAGTGTCCCGGCGTAGGTCTTCAGTCGGCGGCGGGCGGTCTTGTCGAAAAACACCTTCGAGGCACCATCACCGGCCGGTGTGACACTGCCGAACTCCAGGAGAAGGTCGATCACCATGGGTGAAATGGCGCGTTGCCGGCTGCGAAGGATGGCGTGCTGGGACATGTTCATGGCTTGTTTTCTCCTTCTTTACTGAGTTATCGCGGGGGCGCGAAGCGAAGCAATGAAGCTTTCGAGGTGTGCTTTCGCCCCATCGCTGAGCGCCAATAGATACGGGCCGCCAACCGATGCGCGCAGCGCAGTAAGCAAGCTGAGTTCGTCCTGGGTGATGGCCGATTTCATGTAAGGGGCAATCGCCTTCCATGTTGCCGGCTGGTACTCCTCCAGGCACATCTCCAAGAGTTGTACCGGATCGATTTCCAGCGCCTGGGCCATCGGGCCAACCTTGTCGAGCGGCAGGCGTGTCTTGCCCTGCTTGATCATCGTGATGATGTTGGGCTTATCGAAGCCGGCCTTCATGGCAATGTCTTTTTGCAGTTGTTCCGTGGCGTCGATTCGTTCGGAGATCAGGCGGGCGACTGGGGAGGTGGTTTCCATGGGTGTCACCTCAGATCACCTGGCCATCAAGCTCAACGGTGCGTACCGAACGTCCGCCTTTGCGGTAAAGCCCCTGGCGTTTGTTATCAGCGCTCGACAGGCGCACCGATTTTTCCTCACTGCACACCAAGGTGATCATCTCGTCTTCGTCTTCGACTTCGATGGCCTTGTCCGACTTGTTGCCTTCCAGACCGCCCTCGGACAGGCGATAAGCTACCTTGCCGGACTGCCGGTTTTTCATACGGATCGGGAACAGTTCGGTGCCGTCATGCAAGGTGAACCGCACGCGCTGGCAGACCCGGTCGTTGTTCACCGATGGCTGCGGCTGAGGCAGGGCTGTTTCACACTTTCGCTTACGCTGCAAAAGCAATCCCACTTGGTGGGGATACAGATTGGTCATCACCTGAGAGGTAAACCAGGACTCGCTCACCAATAGGCTGCGTGCCAAGTCGCCACAGTCGTGCGGGTCTATGTTTTGCGGGTTCGCAGAAATCGCGTTCAGATAATCAAATTTGGCATCAGGCCATTCGAGCTGCTCATGCACCATCTCCGGAGTCATGCACAGGGCTGACCAACGCTCGGCGATATAGCAGCCAAGCTCGAATAGAGAATTGAGCGATTCCGGATGCTCGCCGTCCACCGCTGACATTTCTTCGAAGTGAGTTGGGACGAACCCGCGGCGCAACGACAGCCAGCGGCGAGCCTCATCGTTCTCGATCCAGTCTGTGACTTCACCGGAACGAACATGCAACTGGCCTTCGCCAGTTGCGTTCGTGGCGTTACGAACGCTCTTTTCTGCCATGCCGGCCAGCAAGGCAATGTCGTCAATCATCAGGTCTTCACCCATGTCCAGGCGCAGACGAGCTTGGGTCATGGCATATAGGGCCGGAAGGGCTTTCCACTCGGCATCGCCCGCAGAGCGTGTGTGGAAACTGTCATGCAAGAACAGGGCGAAGAGTTCCGAGTCCAGATGAATCACGAAGTCCTCGACCAACTCCAGTTCATTCTGGAATTGATACATGGCGATCCCAATCGGGAAGTGTTGCTCATAGGCGAAGTCGTACATCGCCATCACAACGCGGCCAAGAGGAAGCTTGTCCACATCGATGTCTTCAAGCCTCAGTTCGTGAGGCATACGGTCCAGCGTGAGGTTTATCCGACCAGGGATGGCTGGAACCTGCAAATTCAGGGCACGAAACGCCGCCTCTGGTCCAAGAACGGTGTTCATGCGGAGCAGGTCCGCCAGTATCCGACCAGCCAACTCAAGCCTGACGATCTCCCGGGTAATGTTTGCATTGCCAATGCCCATGTCGCACTCCTGTTTTTGTGAAACGTAAATATATCACAGGCATTATAAGATTCTCATATTTATTTGCGGTGCCATTAATGATTTGCGGGCGTTGCTGGCCCATCGACGCAGCAACGCTTAATTCCAAACAGAGCAAGCCAGGTAGGTCGGGTTTGCGCAGCGTAACCCGGCGTTGTGCCCAGCATTGTCGGGTTACGTCGATATCCCGCTGTCGGCCGACCCAACCTACAATCCGGGTGTAATATGAAACGTATTACGCCCGGAGCCCTCCCCATGCGCACACTTTCCGTCCGCCTCGACGACCAGACCGACGCCCTACTGCGCGCCTTCTGTGCCCGCACCGGGCAGACCCAGAGTGATGCTGTGAAAGCCGGCATTGCCGCGCTGGCGGCGCAAATCGAGTCACCTGCCCAGCTGGCGGAAGACTTGGGTCTTGTCGGGTGTTTCGACAGCGGCGTGGGCGACCTGGGACGTAATCATTCGCAGCGACTGCGCGAGAAGTTGGCCGGGCAGCAGGCAAGGAGATCGCGTCGTGGCTAAAGCCCTGGTGGACACTGGGCCGCTGGTAGCTTGGCTGGACAAGGGGGACGGCGATCACGCCCGTTGCACCGCATTTTTCGCCGATTACCAAGGACAGCTGGTCACCACCTGGCCTGTCCTTACCGAAGTCTGCCATCTGCTGCCGCGCCACATCGTTGGGCGTTTCATGCGCTGGGTCGCGGCGGGCGGCGTGACGATGCGAGACATGGCGCCCACGGCGGCCGACGATATCGCGGGCCTCATGGAGAAATACGACGATCTGCCAATGGATTTGGCCGATGCCTCACTGGTCTGGCTGGCTGGTGAGTCGGGAATCGGCGAGGTCGTCACGCTGGACGAAACCGACTTTGGTATCTATCGCTTGCCCGGCGGTAAACGGCTGGTGAATTTGCTGATAGATTGAGCCAGGTGGCGCCCTGATGCGGCACAAACGAAAACGGCCTACATCGCTGTAGGCCGTTGTTTTTACTGGCGTCCCCAACGAGATTCGAACTCGTGTTATCGCCGTGAAAGGGCGGTGTCCTAGGCCTCTAGACGATAGGGACTTATGAGGCCGAAAACCCGGTTGCCCGAGTTTTCTCGATTCTTGGTGGAGGTACGCGGGATCGAACCGCGGACCTCTTGCATGCCATGCAAGCGCTCTCCCAGCTGAGCTATACCCCCACACGAGAGCCGCGCATTTTAAGGATCGAATTTCGGCTTGTAAAGAGGGAAAAGCCCGGAAACAAGAAAATGCGTTGGCGCTATATGGTCGCCCTTTATAGTCGCCCCATGCGTATCGCTTTGATCACCCCGTATTTGCCGGTTGCGCGCAATGGCAACGCCCACACCGCTGCACGCTGGGATCGCTTTCTCAGGCAAGCGGGGCATGATGTGACGCTGGCTTTGGCGTGGGATGAACAGCCTGCCGACTTGATGATCGCGCTGCATGCCCGGCGCAGTCACGCGGCTGTTGCGCGTTTTTCGGCGCTTTATCCCGAGCGGCCGTTGATTCTGGTGTTGACCGGCACCGACATCTATCGCGATATCCGCCGCGATGCCGATGCCCAGGCGTCTCTGGCTTTGGCGGATTGCATCGTCACGTTGCAGGAACAGGGGCCGCTGGAATTGCCGGAAGCGTTCAGGCCCAAGGCGCGCGCGATCTATCAGTCGTCGCCCCGACTCAAGCCGGCGAAGCGGCCATTGCGCAGTTTCGATGTCTGCGTGGTGGCGCATTTGCGCGACGAGAAAGACCCCTTTCGAGCCGCCTTCGCCGCGCGCCTGTTGCCGGCGGAGAGCCGCATTCGCGTTCTGCATGTCGGCGGGCCGCTGGAAGCGGGCATGGCGGAGCAAGCAGAAAGGCTTGCAGCCGAGATTCCGCGCTGGCGCTGGCTGGGCGCGCTTGCGCATGGCGAGACGCGCCGGCGCATCGCGCGCAGTCATCTGCTGGTGCTGAGTTCGCGCATGGAGGGCGGCGCCAATGTGATTTGCGAGGCGGTCATGGCCGCTACGCCGGTGTTGGCGTCGCGCATACCCGGCAACGTCGGCATGCTGGGCGTGGATTACGCGGGCTATTTCCCGTTGGGCGATGAATCCGCTCTGGCTGAATTGATGGCGCGCGCGGAAACCGACGCGGCCTTTTATCGCTCGCTAACCGAACAATGCGCCGCCCGCGCGCCGTTGTTCGAGCCGGCGCGCGAAGCCGCCGCGGTGCAAGCTTTGGCGCGGGAGTGCCGATGAAACTGACCCTGCTTGCCGTCGGCGACAAACTGCCGCGCTGGGCGGATGAAGCCACCGCCGAGTACCTCAAGCGCATGCCGCGCGAGGCGCGCGTCGAGCTGGTCGCGGTGAAGCCGGAGAAGCGATCCAATCAGTCGGCGCAAGCCCTGAAGCAGGCCGAAGCGGCGCGGATATTGGAAAAGCTGCCGGCCGGCAGTCGCCTGGTCGCGCTCGACGAACACGGCCGCCAGATCACCACGCGCGAGCTGGCCGATCTGCTGGCGCGCTGGATGGAATCCGGCCAGGACACCTGTCTGGTCATCGGCGGCGCCGACGGACTCGCGCCCGCCATTCTGGAAAAAGCCGAAAGCACGCTGGCGCTGTCGCGGTTGACCTTGCCGCATGCCTTCGCGCGCGTGCTGCTGGCGGAACAACTCTATCGAGCCGTGAGTCTGCTCAACAACCATCCCTATCATCGGGAATAAGCCGCAGCCGGCTCTATGATGAAGAAGAGCCCGCCCCATCTCCATTGCAAAACCGCACAGACATGAACTTACCCATATTTCGCCGCTGGCTGATTCGCCTCCTCATCCTTGCCGCGCTGCTGGCCGCCGCTTATGCCGGCTGGCGTCACTACACCAAGCCCAAGCCATTGGAAGTCAATGTCGTCGAAGTCGCGCTCGGGCGGGTCGAGGCCACCGTCGCCAACACCCGCGCCGGCACGGTGAAGCCCTGCCGGCGCGCCAAGCTGGCGCCGCAGGGCGGCGGCCAGATCGCGCGCCTGCTGGTCAAGGAAGGCGACCGCGTCGCGGCCGGCCAGGTCTTGCTGGAACTGTGGAATGTCGATCTCGCCGCGCAGATTCGGCTGAGCGAGGAACAAACCGGCTCGGCCAAAGCCCGCCGCAACGAAGTCTGCACGGCGGCGCAAGCGGCGCGGCGCGAAGCGGTGCGGCAGCAGCAACTGGTCGCGCAGGGGTTCGTTAGCGCCGCGGTGGTGGACAAGGCTGCCAGCGAGGCGGATGTGCGCGAAGCGGCTTGTCGCGCGGCGACGACCGAAATCGCCGCCGCCGAGGCGCGGGTCGATACGGCGCGCGCCGCCCTCAGCCGCACCGTGCTGAAAGCGCCATTCGCCGGCATCGTCGCCGAAGTCACCGGCGAGCAGGGCGAATACAGCACGCCGTCGCCGCCGGGCATTCCGACGCCGCCGGCCATCGACCTGATCGACGACGCCTGTCTCTACGTCACCGCGCCGATCGACGAGGTCGATGCGCCGCGCATCAAGGTCGGCCTGCCCGCGCGCATCGCGCTCGACGCCTTCCCCGGCCAGCACTTCGCCGGCCGCGTGCGGCGCATCGCGCCCTATGTGCTGGAAGTGGAAAAGCAGGCGCGCACGGTCGAGGTGGAAGTCGTCTTCACCGATGCCAAAGCCGCCAAAACGCTGCTGGTCGGCTATAGCGCCGACGCGGAAGTGATTCTGGAAAATCGCGACAAGGTGCTGCGCGTGCCGGCCCAGGCCTTGCTCGACGGCAACAAGGTGCTGGTGCTGAAGAACGGTGTGCTGGAAGAGCGCAAAGTCGAACTCGGCCTGTCCAACTGGGAGTTCAGCGAAGTGCGCAGCGGCTTGCAGGCCGGCGAAAAAGTGGTGACTTCGCTGGAACTGGAAGGCGTCAAAGCCGGTGTTCCGGCGGTCGTGAAGCGGAAGACGAAATCGTGATTGAACTCGTAGGTTGGGCAAAGCGCAGCGTGCCCAACATTCCACGCTCGGGGGTTGCGATGTTGGGCACGCTGCGCTTTGCCCAACCTACAAAATCCGCGGTGGCTAGGCTGAAACCATGATCCAGCTCGACCAGGCCAGCCGCACTTTTCAGGTCGGCGATCAGCAGGTGCTCGCGTTGCGCGAGGTCAGCCTGTCGATTGCGGCGGGCGAGTACATCGCCATCATGGGGCCGTCCGGTTCCGGCAAATCCACGCTGCTCAACCTGCTTGGTCTGCTCGACCGCCCAAGCGGCGGCCGCTACAGCCTGGATGGCCGCGATGTCACCGGTCTGAACGAGGCGGAATCGGCGCGCGTGCGGCGCGACAAGATCGGCTTCGTGTTCCAGTTTTTTCATCTGGTGCCGCGCCTGGATGCCGCCGCCAACGTCGCCTTGCCGCTGGTGCTGGCGGGCATCGCGCCGGCCGAACGCAAGCAACGGGTGGCGCAACTGCTCGCCGACGTGGGTTTGAGCGAGCGCGCCGACCATCTGCCGTCGCAGCTTTCCGGCGGCCAGTTGCAGCGCGTCGCCATCGCCCGCGCCATGTCGATGCATCCCGCCTTGCTGCTGGCCGACGAGCCGACCGGCAATCTCGACCGGGCCACCGGGCGCGAGGTCATGGGCGTGCTGGAAGGGCTGAACCAGCGCGGCGCGACCCTGATCGTCATCACGCACGACCAGGAAATCGGCGCCCGCGCACGCCGCCGGATCGGTATGGAAGACGGTCGCGTGATCTCGGATACGGCGACATGAATTTCGGGAACACAGCTTGGTTAATGAGCCGTCACCCCGGCGAAGGTCGGGGTCCAGTGCGGTGGGCTCAACGAAATCAACGGCTTCTGGATACCGGCCTACGCCGGCATGACGACGGTGTTCGGGCTTTCCCAGGCTTCCCGACAAAATGAGACTCGCCGACACCTTCGCCCTGGCCTGGGGCACGCTGGCGCAGCAACCGCGCCGCACCGCGCTGATCGGCCTGGCCATGTCGATCGGCGTCGGCGCGGTGGTGGTGCTCACCGCGCTGGGCGAAGGCGCGCGCGGCTATGTGCTGGAACAGTTCGCCAGCATCGGCACCAATCTGATCATCGTCATCCCCGGCCGCGCCGAAACCACCGGTGCGGCGCCCGGCGTGCTGTCCGGCGAGACCACGCGCGATCTGACCCTGGAAGATGCCGATGCCGTCGCCCGCATCGCCTGGGTTGCCGCCGTCGCGCCGCTGAATGTCGGCGCGGCCCAGATTACCCGTGGCAGTCTGGGCCGCGAGGCGGTTTTGCTCGGCTCCACCGCGCCGTTGCTGAGCATCCGCCACATGCATCTTGGGCTCGGCCATTTCCTGCCGCCCGGGCCCAGCGATCAAGCCACGCCGGTGTGCGTGCTGGGCGACAAGATACGCGCCGAGCTGTTCGGCAACGCCAACCCGCTCGGCGGCTGGGTGCGCATCGGCGACCGGCGCTTCCGGGTCATCGGCACGCTGGCGGCGCAAGGCCAGCAGATGGGCTTCAACACCGACGAGGCGGTGGTGATCCCGGTCGCGGCGGCGCAGCAACTGTTCAACACGCCGTCGCTGTTCCGTATCCTGATCGAGGCGCGCGGCCGCGCCGCCGTGCCGCGCGTTAAAGCCGAAACATTGGCGCTGCTGAAATTGCGCCACGAGGGCGAGGAAGACGTCACGGTGATTACCCAGGACGCGGTGCTGGCCACGTTCGACCGGATTTTGACCGCGCTGACCCTGGCGGTCGGCGGCATCGCCGCGATCAGCCTGGGCGTGGCCGGGGTGTTGATCATGAATGTGATGCTGGTTTCGGTGGCGCAGCGACGCGCGGAGATCGGCCTGCTGAAAGCGCTGGGCGCATCGGCCCACAACGTGCGTGCACTGTTTCTGGTCGAAGCCGGCTTGATCGCCACGCTCGGCGCCGCCGGCGGCGTCGCGCTGGGTCTGGCGGCCAGCTTCGTCCTCGGCCGGGTGTATCCGCAATTGCCCATCGTGCCGCCGCTGTGGGCGGTGGCGGCGGCCGTCGCCACCGCCATCCTCGCCGGTTTGCTGTTCGCCTGGCTGCCGGCGCGGCGCGCGGCACGGCTGGATGCGGCGCTGTCGTTGACGAGAAGATGAAATATGGCTGATCACACTCGCCCCGTAGGGTGCGCCGTGCGCACCGATTCGCCGCGATGGTGCGCACGGCGCACCCTACGGATGGGGGGAAAGTAATGCGCGCCGCCGACCTGTTCAGCCCTCCGACGACTACCTGTATCCGAGGCGCCGATGCGCGCCGCTGACCTTTTCAGCCTGTCGTTCAGCGCGCTGACCCACCATCCCGGGCGCAGCCTGCTGTCGGCGCTGGGCATCGCGGTCGGCGTCGCGGCGGTGATCCTGCTGACGGCGTTGGGCGAAGGGCTGCATCGCTTCGTGCTGGCCGAGTTCACCCAGTTCGGCACCAACATGATCAGCGTCAGCCCGGGCAAGACCAAGACGCATGGCGGTAGCGTCGGCATGTTCGGCAGCGTGCGGCCGCTCAGCCTGCAGGACGCGGAAGCGCTAGGCCGCGTGCCGCAGGTCATCGCCAGCGACCCGATGGTGCAGGGCAATGCCGAAGTGGAAGGCCAGGGCCGCAGTCGCCGCGTCACCTTGTATGGCGTCGGGCCCGGCTTCGCCCGCATCCTGAGCATGCGGATCGCTGCCGGCAGTTTCCTGCCGCCGGACGCGGTCGATGCGCCGCGCGCCTATGCCGTGCTCGGGGCCAAGGTGCGTCATGAATTGTTCGGTTCAGAAAGCCCGCTCGGTCAACGCATCCGCGTCGGCGGCCAGCGCTACCGGGTCATCGGTGTCATGGCCGCCAAAGGCCAGGTGCTGGGTTTCGATCTCGACGACACCGTCTACATCCCGGCCGCCCGGGCGCTGGATTTGTTCAATCGGGAAGGGCTGATGGAAATCCACGTGGCGCACGATCCCGCCGCCGATTCGGACGCCGTCGCCGCCAGCCTCAAACGCGTGCTGATGGCGCGCCACGGCAGCGAGGATTTCACCGTGACGCCGCAGAAACAGCAGTTGGCGGCGCTCGATTCGATCCTGGCGGTGCTCACCTTCGCGGTCGCCGCGCTGGGCAGCATCTCGCTGCTGGTCGGCGGCGTCGGCATCCTGACCCTGATGACCATCACCGTGGCCGAGCGCACCGGCGAAATCGGCCTGCTCAATGCCCTCGGCGCGCGCCGCGGCCAGATCATGGCGCTATTCCTCGCCGAAGCGATTTTTCTCGCCGCCCTGGGCGGCGGCGCGGGGCTGGCGCTGGGCCTGGGCGCGGCCGGTGCATTGCATGCGCTGATCCCCGCGCTGCCGGTCAGCCTGGCCTGGAATTACGTGCTCGCCGCCGAAGCGGTCGCCGTGGTCATCGGCCTCGCCGCCGGCGTCGACCCGGCCCGGCGCGCGGCGAACATGGACCCGGTGCAAGCGCTGCGCGCGGAGTAGGAGGCCCGCTTGCGGGCCGAACTGTGGCGCACAGAAAACACAAGCGGGGTATCCGGATAAATGCGGCGCTACGTAGGTTGGGCAAAGCCAAGCGTGCCCAACGTTTTTCGCGTGGAATGTTGGGCACGCTTCGCTTTGCCCAACCTACGGGGTAGCTCAAGTCACGGTGAATATTGGGCTTCCTGGCGTCAGCCAAACCTACGCGCTGGATCGCCGCATTTGTATGGATACCCCACAAACACAATGACACGCCCGAAAATCCCGATATAAGATATACGTTCGTATATATCCCGAGCGGAGTTCGCCATGTCTCAAGTCGCGTTGCGTAAAGTCGGTTCCAGCTTTGTCACCACCATTCCCGCCGAACTGGTGCAAGAGTTGCACCTCACGGAAGGGCAGAAATTTGAGATCAGCAAAGAAAACGGCCGTCTGGTGCTGGTGCCGGTGGATGCGGAGTTTGAAGCCGCCATGGCGGTTCACGAAAAGGTTCTGCAGCAATACCGCGCGGCCTTCCAGAAACTGGCGGATGCCTGAGCATGCCGGTGTTCCTGACCGAGCAGGCGGTGCTGGCGATCCATCGGGATCAGGTCGGCGTATTCGGCGGCGCGCATGGCGTGCGTGATGCCAACCTGTTGGCCTCGGCCATCGGGCAGCCCGAGCAGGTCTACGCCTACACCGGCAGCCTGTACCAGGCCGCTGCCGCCTACGGCGTCTCATTGGCGCGCAACCACCCCTTTCTGGACGGCAACAAACGGGTCGCTGCTGACTGCATGCTGACCTTCCTGATGCTCAATGGCCGCCGCCCGACCATGACCAATACGCAATTGTTCGAATGCATGCTCCGCGTCGCCGTCGGTGAACTCGAACGCGGCCCGCTGGCTGAATGGCTGGAGCAGAACAGCACGGTGGAGCCTTTGTAGCCTGGATGGAGCACAGCGGAATCCGGGCTACGCCTGTCATCGTATGGCAGGGTAAATTTGTTCTGGCGACACCCCATCCACCGTCATTCCCGCGCAGGCGGGAATCCAGAGGCATGACCTTGGTGAAGGACTGGATTCCCGCATTCGCGGGAATGACGCGCCTCCGTTATTCGAATCATCGGCGCCGGCTATTGGCGCAAAGGAAAGGCCATTTATGAGCGCGAAAATCAAGTACACGAATGAACCTCTGGGCATGACCGAGGTGGTTGCAGACTTCCTTCCATCGCCGGCTGAATTGGCGTTTCGTGAAGAAGGCGTCAAAGTCACTTTGGCATTGAGCCGGAAGAGCATCGAGTTCTTCAAATCTGAAGCCACGAAGAATCACACCCAGTACCAACGCATGATTCGCCGCCTGCTCGACGCCTACGTCGATGCACAGGCGCAAAACAGCGGTCACTGATCTCCGAAAACCTACGAATGCTCCAAATCCCCGGGTTACGCGCAAGCCGTTCCGGGCTACGATTGCGGCCTTCGAATACAACAAACAGCAGGGGAAACCAATGAACCGCAAACCGATCTGGCTGGGGCTGCTGGCCCTGATGTTGGCTGCGCAGCCGGTGTTGGCGTTTGATTTGATGAAGTCGCTGAAAGGCTCGCTTAGTGATGATTCCAGTCCGCCGCCGGCGGCGCAGGAAGATTCGAGCGGAACAAGCGCTCCGGTAACAGCCGCCGCCATTCCGAAAACTGAACCTGCACGCATCGTGAACGATCGTTTTGTCTGGGGCTACGGACAAGCAAACAAAGCAATCACCTGGAAGCATGAGCGTGTCATCTATGCTGTCGCATTCTCCCCGGATGGAAGCCGGGTGCTGACGGGGTCAGTGGACAAGACCGCTGTGCTGCGCGATGCGCAGATCGGGAACGCCCTGCGCACATGGAAGCTTGGGGGTTACGTCATGGCTGTCGCATTCTCCCCGGATGGCCGCCGGGTGCTGACCGGGTCATGGGACAAAACCGCCGTGTTGTGGGATGTGCAGACTGGGGACTCTTTGCACACTTGGCAGCATGGGGATCGCGTCGTTGCTGTCGCATTCTCTCCGGATGGCCGCCGGGTGCTGACCGGGTCATGGGACAAAACCGCCGTGCTGTGGGATGTACAGACCGGGGAAACCCTGCACACCTGGAAACATGAGGGTCATGTCCATGCTGTCGCCTTTTCCCCGGATGGTCACCGGGTGCTGACCGGGTCATCGGACAACACCGCCGTGCTGCGGGACACGCAGAGTGGGGAAACGCTGCACACATGGAAGCATGGGGATGCCGTCAATGCTGTCGCATTCTCCCCGGATGGTCGTCGGGTGCTGACGGGGTCAGATGACAAAACAGCAGTGGTGCGGGATGTGTTGACTGGGAAAATCCTGCGCACATGGAGGCATGGAGATTCCATCCGTGCCGTTGCATTCTCCCCGGATGATCGCTGGGTGCTGACGGGGTCATCGGATAACACCGCCGTGCTGCGGGATGCGCAGAGTGGGGAAACGTTGCACACATGGAAGCATGGGGATGCCGTCAATGCCGTCGCATTCTCCCCGGATGGTCGTCGGGCGCTGACGGGGTCAGGTGATAACACCGCCGTACTGCGAGATGCAGGGGAGGTCTTGTTGGTTGCCAAGCTCTCTGGCCACTCCTTTTCCGAAGCCGTACGCATCGGCCTGGCAGAGGCCCGTCAACGTGCCTTACCGCACAAATTTGTCCGCCAGCAAGCTGAACTGGCGAGGGCAAAACCTGAAGCGCCCAAGCTGGCTCAGGACGAATTCGAGACCCGCGCCCAGTTTCAGGCCCGAGTGCCCGAGGCCACCCGGGCCTATGAGGCGGATGTGTCCCGCTACAACCAGCGGGTGGCCGCACTCAACCGGGTGATTGCCGAGCACTACGCCCGGCTGGGGGAGCTAACAATGTCCGAGCGGACGGAGGTGTTGCACGCTGCTTTCCTCGCCGCCTATGGAGACCCCGTGCTGGAAAATATGCGCTACGACGCCGAGACCGGCCACTTCTTCGCCACACTGAAGTCGAGCCGAGAGCCGTCATTCAAGCGCACCTTGGCGCTTGCCATGCCGCTTGCCGAGGCACGGTTGGCGAAGGCGTCACTGGAGAGGGCTGCACAGGAGGAGGGCGGTGTTTCCATCCGTTTGCGGGCGATGGAGGACAACAGCCTGGTCTGGGAAGGGGCGGATGTGGTCGCCGCCGGCAAAACCCATACCGCCCGCTTCACCGATGCCGATTTCACCTTGCCGGGCGCGGCCAGCGTGATGGTGGCGGCGCGCGATACGACCAGCTTCGCGCCGCCGCCGATGGCGACGCTGACAGCCGGGGCCGTCACCGTGAACATGTCGGACGACCCCAAGCTGGCGCGTTTGCAACGTGAGGTGCTCGACGCACAGCGCGCCAAGGCCAATGCCGAGGCCCGCGCCGCCGAGGAGGTGCGCCTGAAATCCCAACTCGCGCAACTGCGCACGGCGAACGCCGGGGCGTTCGACGACGATCTGCCCGGCTTGATCGACAAGTTGCCCGCTGTTGCGGCCAATCCGCGCCTGCATCTGCTGGTGATCGGCATCGAGCAATACGCCGACCTGCCCGGTGTGCCTTACGCGCGCCGTTCCGCCGAGTTGTTCGAGAAGACGGCGCAGCGGGCGCTGGGCGTGCCGGAGCGCAATGTCCATCGTCTGTTCGATGCCGAGGCGACCACCGGCCGGTTGAAGGGGCGCATCAACACGTTGCTGGCGCGCTTGAAAAAGGAGGACCGGCTGATCGTCTACTTCGCCGGTCATGGCGTGCCCTCGCGCGACAAGGGCGCGGCTTACCTGCTGCCGCAGGATGGCGGGCCGGGCAATTATGAGGAAGACGATTTACGGCTGGATCATCTCTACGACCGCTTCGCTGCCAGCGGGGCCGGCCATGTCTCGGTGTTCGTCGATGCCTGTTTTTCCGGCCGGGCCGACCGCGAGGCGATGGTGATGCCGGGCGTCGCCGGGCTGATGGTGGTGCCGAAAGCGCGCCTGAAATCGCCGGAAAAACTGTTCGTGTTCAGCGCCGGCCAAGGCGACCAGTTCGCCAACCAGTACAAGGAACGCGGCCACCGTTTGTTCGGCTACTGGCTGATGCGCGGCCTGGCCGAAGGCAAAACCCAGCTCGCCGATCTGGCCGGCTATGTGCAGGAACACGTCACCGAAGCCTCGCTGCGGATCGGCCCGGAGTTCCGTCAGGAACCGGAGATGATGGGGCATGCGCGGGGGGATTTGCGGTAGGGCAAGATTCGTAGGTCGGCAATCCCTTGCCGACTTTTCGCCTCCGCCGAAGGCGCAAATCGTGCTCAACCCGCCGGCACCGAGCGGTGTCGGCAAGGGATTGCCGACCTACGATGTCTTCGGGGTTGGGTTCAACTCAGGGCATGGTGATCAGCTCGACGGCGTATTCCGAAAACGCGGCGGTATCTTTTTTAGCGCCGCCATCCAGCTTCACATCGCGTACCTGGCTTTCCAGGCGGCCGCCTTCAACCCGGTAAATGCTTCCGCTCGCTTGCAGGCTTATCTCGCCCAGGGGCCGTTCGCTGGCGTAAACCACGACGCGTTCGGCGCCGAACGGGGCGCTCACTTCAAAGTCGAAAGAGTCTTCTTCGCTCGGGATGACGTAGGTGACGCCGCCCTGGAAGCGGTTTGTGCTGCGATGTGCGTTGGGCAGGATTTGCGCGCGCTGGCCATCGGCGAACTGGTAGATGACGCGCGCGTAATACGGCTTGTTGCCGCGCAGGTAGAGCCGAACCAGTTCGCCCTTGCGGTACATGGCGCGTTCGCCTGCCGTGCTGCGGTCCGTCCACAGCTGGACATTGAGCGGCAGCGTGGGGTCTTCCTGCATGGCTGAACCCAGCGTTTCCAGCGCCTCAGCCTTGGGAATCACCTCGACGCGCAGCTTGATCCGGAAGCATGCGTCTTGCGCATCCCAGGCGCCGGTTTCGAGCACGGCGAGTTCCTTGACATCGGCATTGGCGTAGGCGGAGCGGAGCACTTTGCCGACTTGGTAGGCCTTGGCCTGGCCTTCGTTTTTGACTTCGACGGTGTCGTAGCGGGTTTCGCTCTTGATGCGCGTGGCGACGCGTTCCGCCGCGCTGCGTTTGGCATCCGTGCGGGCGTCCAGCTCGGTCTGCTGGCGGTTTTTTGGGGGAGCGTTGCCATCGGCCCGACAGGCCGTGCCGGTTTCTTCGACGATCTCCGACACGCCGGCAAACGCGGCGAGCGGCAACATAAGCCACAGGCAAAGAAGTGAACGCAGCATGTAAATTCCCGGCAATTTTTGTGTTGGCAGAGCGTGAGACTGACACATCAGCGGTTTTCTTTCGATAGGTCGTTGGCGCTTTCCGCGCTTCGCCCGGCATAGCGGCTTACGAATCCGACGTGCCTCTTGCAGGTCCGGGTAAACTCGCGCGGCATGCCCAGCTTCCCTCTCACAAAACGTCTTTATCTCGCCTCGCAAAGCCCGCGTCGGCTGGAGTTGTTGCGCCAGGTCGGCCTGGAGCCGACGTTGCTACCGCTGCGCAATTCGCCGGGGCGCGTCGATGTCGATGAAACGCCGCTGGCCGATGAGCGCGCCACCGATTACGTGCTGCGTCTGGCGCGGATGAAGGCGGAAGCCGGGGCGTATGCGCAGTCCGCGCGCAAGTTGCCGCCGTGGCCGTTGCTGGCGGCGGATACGACGGTGACGCTGGACGGCCATATTCTCGGCAAGCCGGCCGATATGACCGAAGCGGCCGCCATGCTGCGGCGCTATTCCGGCCGCGCCCATACCGTGTTGACCGCGGTGGCGGCGGCGCATCTGGGCCGGCTGGAGGTGGCGCTGAGCGAGAGCGTGGTGACGTTCAAGACGCTGTCGGAGGCGGAAATCGCCGCTTACCTGAGCAGCCGCGAAGCCTTCGACAAGGCCGGCGGTTACGGCATCCAGGGCCGCGCGGCCCTGTTCATCGAACAACTCTCGGGCAGTTATTCCGGCGTCATGGGGCTGCCTTTGTACGAGACCTCAGAATTATTGAAAACCGTGGGTTTTGACATCCTATGACTGAAGACATGACTGAAGACTTATGACCGAAGAAATCCTCATCAACATCACGCCGCAGGAGACGCGGGTCGCCGTCGTCTATCTCGGTGCGGTGCAGGAACTGCACATCGAACGCGACAGCCAGCGCGGCATGGTCGGCAACGTCTATCTCGGCCGCGTCAGCCGGGTGTTGCCGGGCATGCAGTCGGCCTTTGTCGATATCGGCCTCGATCGGGCGGCGTTTTTGCATGTCGGCGACATCGTCGAGGCGCGTTGCGACAACAGCCCGCGTCCGATCGAGAAAGTCCTGCACGAAGGGCAGAGCATCCTGGTGCAGGTGATCAAGGATCCGATCAGCGCCAAGGGTGCGCGTCTATCGACCCAGATCAGCATGGCGGGGCGTTTCCTGGTTTATTTGCCGCAGGAAACGCGCATCGGCATTTCCCAGAAGATCGGCGACGAAACTGAGCGCGAACTGCTGCGCGAACGTCTGACGCGGGTGATGCCGGTGGATGAGCATGGCGGCTTCATCATCCGCACCATGGCCAACATGGCCGAGGACAGCGAGCTGGCCGCCGACGTGGACTACCTGCGCACCCTGTGGGATGCGATCCAGGCGCGCTCGGAAAACACTACCGGCCCCAAGCTGATCTATCAGGAACTGGACCTGGCGCATCGCGTGCTGCGTGACTTCGCCAACGTGGAAACCAGCCGCATCCTGGTCGATTCGCGCGAGACCTTCTTGCGCATGCAGTCCTTCGCCGAGGAATTCACCCGCAGCGGCGCCGGCAAGGTCAGCCACTACACGGCGGAACGGCCGTTGTTCGATCTCTATGGCGTCGAGGATGAAATCGAAAAGGCGCTCGGCCGGCGGGTCGATCTCAAATCGGGCGGCTATCTGGTCGTCGATCAGACCGAGGCGCTGACCACCATCGACGTGAATACCGGCAGTTACACCAGCGGCCGCACGTTCGACGAAACCATCTTCAAGACCAACCTGGAAGCGGCGCAAAGCATCGCCCGGCAACTCCGCTTGCGGAATCTGGGCGGCATCATCATTCTCGATTTCATCGACATGGATAACGCGGAGCACAAAAACGCCGTGCTGGCGGAATTTTCCAAGTCGCTGGCGCGCGATCGCACGCGCATGACCATCAACGGCTTCACCTCGTTGGGGCTGGTTGAAATGACCCGCAAGCGCACGCGCGAGAGTTTGACGCGGGTGTTGTGCGAACCCTGTCCGACTTGCCAGGGACGCGGCCAGATCAAGACCGCACAGACCACCTGCTACGAGATTTTGCGCGCCATCATGCGCGAGGCGCGCCAGTTCAGCGCGCGCGAGTACCGCATCATGGCCTCGCAGACGGTGATCGATCAGTTCCTCGACGAGGAGTCGCAGAGCCTGGCGCAGTTGTCCGATTTCATCGCCAAGCCGATTTCGCTACAGGTGGAAAGCCTGTTCACGCAGGAGCAGTACGACATCATCCTGCTGTGAGCGTGTGGCAACCCTCCGGCAACCTTATTTGAGCGGGGCATTCCGTAGGTTGGGCAAAGCGCAGCGTGCCCAACATCGGAGCGTGGAATGTTGGGCACGCTGCGCTTTGCCCAACCTACAAACGGGCAGCCTTATTTGAGCGGGGCGGGTTGCCCGGGCGGCGTTTCCAGCGGCCGGAAGGCGACGCCGGTGAGCAGCGAGAATTCCTTGGCGATGGCTTCCATTTTCTCGACCTGAGCCCGGATTGCGACGATTTCCCGGCTCACCACACCGCTGCGCTCCTGGATGGAACCCAGGTTGGCATGCACCTTGTTGAGGTTTTCCAGGCGGTGCTCCAACTGTGATTTGTGCTCGGTGATGCGCTCGACGATGGGGTCGAGGGTCAGGCGCAGCCAGGTTTCGGTTTCGATGCGCACCTGCTGGAACAGGATGCGCGCCTGGGTGACCAGCGCGATGTAGAACTTCTTCACCATGAAGCGCTTCTCCAACATGATGTTGAGCGGGTCGGAGCAGAACTCCTGCGTGCTGACCATCAGTTCATCGAGGCGGGCGCGGTAGCGGGAGAGGTCGAGCATGGGCGGGTCGTTCAGTTCCAGGCCATGCACCTCATGAAAACGCTGGTAGGCGGAATTGAGCAGTTGCTTGATGCCGCCGCATTGCTGGTGGGCGAAGTCGAATTCGGCGCCCATGCGACGGATCAACAAATGCATGCCCTTGATCAGGCCGGCGGTGGTCCAACTGTCGTTGATGGCCATCATCGATTCTTCGATGATCTTGTCCATGCGGTCATCGTCGAGGCGGGCGAGCAGTTCCCAGCCTTGCTGCGCGACAACCTTGCGGGTGACCGTGAAATTGCGCGTGGTTTCGTCGTAAAGCTGCTTGTCGTACAGCATTTTTTCCCGCATCTGGCCGACGATCTGCTGGTTCTTGCCAGACAAAGCTTGCAGGTCGAGCAGGTTCTGGCGCGCCGCCTGAATCCGGTTGTGGGCGGTTTCCCGCGTTTCGGTCAGCAGCGGACCGACTTCGCGCACCATCGATTCGCGCATGATTTTTTCGCGTGAGGGGATGATCTCGCGCGCCAGCATCACTTCCAGACCCTGGATGCCGGAACGCTTGAGCAGGTCCGCATCGCCGCGAATCTTGCCGACCAGCGCCTTCTGCGCAGAAATGGCCATCACGCTGGACGGCGAGATATTGAGCTGGATGGCGGTGGATTCGATCTGGCGTTGAATGGTGCGGCCGATCTCTTCCGGCGTCTTGAGGTCATCCCACAGCATGTCGATCTTGTTCAATACGGCGTAGTGCTGGCCGGCATGCCGCGAAACCCATTTGTTCCAGATCTCGAAATCGGACTGGGTGACGCCGGTGTCGGTGGCGAGCAGGAAGAGCAGGGCGTGCGCGTTGGGGATCGAGGAAATGGTCAGTTCCGGTTCCACGCCCATCGCGTTGAGGCCCGGCGTGTCGAGAATGGCGAGTCCGGATTCCAGCAGCGGATGCGGGTAATTGATCATGGCGTAACGCCAGGCCGGAATTTCGACGCGGTCCGGGTCTTTCACCATGTAGCCCAGGTTGGGGTCGTTGTCGTCCCACAGGCCGAGCGCGCGCGCTTCCACCTTGAACACCACCTTGGTTTCGGCCAGTTTGCGCATGGCGGTGACCATGGCGCTGGGATCGCTGACTTCGAGCTTGATGGTGCTCCATTCGACCGGGTGGCGTTTCAGCGCGGTGATGCTGTCATCGCGGAAGCGGGTTTCGATCGGCAGCAGGCGGATATAGGGCTCGGTGTCCGCATCGTAATAAATCTCGGTCGGGCACATCGTGGTGCGGCCGGCGTCGGAGGGCAGCAAACGCTGTTTGAAATCGGAGAAGAACAGGGCGTTGATCAACTCGGTTTTGCCGCGGCTGAATTCGGCGACGAAGGCCACCATCAGCCGGTCGCGCTTCAGGTTTTCGGCCAAATCGAACAGACGGAGCAATTGTTCCGGCTCGGGATCGGCGTAATGCTCCAGCCACTCCTTGTAGGCCGTGACCACCTTCACCAGCCTGTCACGTCGGTTCTTGAACCGGGTGATGCCGCTTTCCAAACCGTAATTCATCCCATATTCCCCAATAGCCGCCGTTCTGCTTCGTCTGCTTGCATCGCTACCCAAACCGATTTGCGGCGGGATTTCTCGCCGCGCAGGATTTTAACCGCCTTGCGCGGAACGCCAAGGCATGTTGCCACGAATTCGGCCAAAGCCGCGTTTGCCGCGCCTTCAATCGGCCTGGCTTTGATACGAATCTTGATTGCATCGCCGTGCAACCCGGCGATTTCGCTTTTCGCCGCACCCGGTTGAATGTGGACGCTCAATTCTGCGCCGCCGTCCGAGGATTTGACCCAGTCAGTCACCAGACCAACCCGCGCGCGTAGCGTTCCAGCGCCGCCACCGGCGCGATCAGCAGCAATTGGACCACGATCAGCGCGACCATCGGCGACAGATCGATGCCGCCTAGCGGCGGAATGATCTTCTGGAACGGGCCGATTACCGGCCGCGCCAGCGCGTAAAAAACCGGCGCCAGCGGCGAGAACGGGTTGACCCAGCTCAGGATGGCTTGCAGCACGACAAAGCCGATCAGCACATACAACATCAGCTTTAACGAGGCTGCCAGCGCGAGCAGCAGAAACCCGGGTATCACGGCGGCGCCGGCGATCGCGAAGGGATAGCCCATGAGCCAATGTATGCCCAGCACCATCAGCAATTCGGCGACAAAAAAAGGCAGCAGGCTGGCCCAGTCGAGGCCGAACAGGCCGGGCAGCACGCGGCGCAGCGGCTTCACCGCGAAATCGGTGACCTTGACGACAAACTGGGCGAACGGGTTATGAAACGGCACCCGCGCCCATTGCATCCAGAAGCGCAGAAAAAAGGCGCACGCGGCCAGATCGAACAGGGTGCGCAGCAGAAACTGGGCGGCGTCGATGAGCATCAGTTTTCCCCGCCGTCTGTGCCGTTGTTTTTACCAAGCAACTCGCCCATTTCGGCGGCGCGTTCGGCCGCCGCGCGCGCCGCCAGGCCAATGGCATAGCCGACTCCGCCTTCTTCCAGCGCCAGAATGCCGCGTTCGGTGGTGCCGCCTTTGGAGGTGACGCGGGCGCGCAATTCGGCCGGCGCGGATTGATCCTTGATCGCCAGCGCGGCGGCGCCGAAGAAGGTTTGCAAGGTCAGCAAGCGCGCGGTTTCAGGCGGCAGACCCAGGTCGATGCCGGCTTTTTCCAGCGCTTCGATGAAATAGAACACGTAGGCCGGACCGCTGCCGGAAATGGCGGTCACGACGTCGATCTGCGCTTCCTGCGGCACCCAGACCGCGCGTCCCACCGCTTCCAGAATGCGGCTGGCTTGCGCTTTTTGCGCCTCGGTCACGCCGGGCAACGCGAACAGGCCGGCAATGCCCGCGCCGACCAGGGCTGGCGTATTGGGCATGGCGCGGACCACGGCCGGATGGCCGCCCAGCCAGCGTGAAATGTCATTGGCACGCACCCCGGCGGCGATAGAAAGCACCAGTTGCTCGGGTTTGAGTGGCGGCAAAGCACGCAACACTTCGGCCAGTTGCTGCGGTTTGACCGCCAGCACGATGACTTCAGCCGCCAGGACTCCCTCGGCGTTTGCATGCGCCACGATGCCAAACTCATGCGCCAGCCAGTCGCGTCGTTCCGGGCCGGTTTCCACCACGTCGATAGCGGATGCCACGAAGCCTTTTTGCAGCAAGCCGCCGATCATGGCGGCCGCCATGTTGCCGCCGCCGATGAATCCCAATTTCATGCTGTCCGCTCCTGTGGGTTGTTTTTTATGACTGGCCGGGCGCCAAAGATGTCCGTTCCGACGCGGACCAGCGTCGCCCCTTCGTGTATGGCCGCCTCCAGGTCGGCGGACATGCCCATCGACAGCGTGTCGAGATCCAGGCTCGTGCGCGCGGCTTGCAGCAACTCGGCTACGCGACGAAACCGGCTGCGTTGCAGGGAAGTGTCGTGGCTGGGCTCCGGGATCGCCATGAAACCGCGCAAGCGCAGATTGGGCAAGGTCGCCATCGCCTGTGCGAGCGCCAGAGCGGCAGCGGGCGCGACACCGCTCTTGCTGGCTTCGCCGCTGACGTTGACCTGGATGCAGACATTCAAAGGCGGCATGTGCGCGGGACGTTGTTCGGAGAGGCGTTGCGCAATTTTTTCGCGCTCGACGCTATGGACCCAGTCGAAATGGGCGGCGACCTGGCGTGTCTTGTTGCTTTGTAGCGGACCGATGAAATGCCATTCGATCGCCAGGTCGGCAAGTTGTTCCAGTTTGGGCAGCGCTTCCTGCAGGTAACTCTCGCCAAAAACACGCTGACCTGCGGCATAGGCTTCGCGAATCGAGGCAGCAGGGAAGGTCTTGCCGACCGCCACCAGGCGCGCGCATTTTTCTGCTCTGCCGGCTGCGTGACAGGCGCTGGCGATGCGGTTCTGGCAGGCTTGTAAGGCGGCGGCGATTGCGCCCATAATGCCCCGCGCTCCCTCTTAAAAATCACGTAACTCGGGGAATTGTAATGGAAATTTCCGAGCTCCTTGCCTTCTCGGTCAAGAACAAGGCCTCCGATCTGCACCTCTCATCCGGCCTGCCGCCGATGATTCGGGTGCATGGAGATATTCGTCGCATCAACGTGCCCGCACTCAACAATCAGGAAGTGCGCGCGATGGTGTACGACATCATGAGCGACGCCCAGCGCAAGGTTTACGAAGCGCAACTCGAAGTCGATTTTTCCTTCGAATTGCGCGATGTGGCGCGCTTCCGGGTCAACGCCTTCAACCAGGAACGCGGCGCGGCCGCCGTGTTCCGTACCATTCCCAGCGTGGTGCTGACGCTGGAACAGCTTGAAGCGCCGAAGATATTCAAGGACATCGCCGATGCACCGCGCGGTCTCGTGGTCGTCACCGGCCCGACCGGTTCCGGCAAATCGACCACGCTGGCGGCGATGGTCGATTACGTCAACGAAAAAGAGTTCGGCCACATCCTCACCATCGAAGACCCGATCGAATTCGTGCACAAGAGCAAGAAGTGCCTGGTCAACCAGCGCGAGGTCGGGCCGCATACGCACGGTTTCGCGGAAGCCTTGCGTTCGGCGTTGCGCGAAGACCCGGACGTGATTCTGGTCGGCGAAATGCGCGATCTGGAAACCATCCGCTTGGCGTTGACCGCCGCCGAGACCGGCCATCTGGTGTTCGGCACCTTGCACACCTCCTCCGCCGCCAAGACGGTGGACCGGATCGTCGATGTGTTCCCGGCTGCGGAAAAGGAAATGGTGCGTTCGATGTTGTCCGAATCGTTGCGTTCGGTCATTTCGCAAACCCTGCTCAAGCGCAAGAACGGTGAAGGTCGTGTGGCAGTACATGAAATCATGCTGGGTACGCCCGCCATTCGTAACCTGATCCGCGAAAACAAGGTGGCCCAGATGTATTCCTCGATCCAGACCGGCCAGTCTCTGGGCATGCAGACGCTGGATCAGGCCATGGTCGAGTTGGTGCGCCGCAATGTGATCGAGACGTCCGATGCGCGCGCCATCGCGGTCAATAAAGACATGTTCCTGGGTTGAATTAATGGACCATTTGTCGCGAATCTACGAGTGGCTGCGCTTCATGGTCGTGCGCCATGCCTCCGACCTGTTCATCACGGCGGGTTTTCCGCCGGCGATCAAGCTCAACGGCAAGATCAGCGCCATCTCCAAACAGTCGCTGACACCGGCCGACAGCATGATGTTCGCCAAAGTGTTGATGAGCGAGAAGCAGCAAGCCGAATTCGCCGCCACGCACGAGGCCAACTTCGCCATTTACCAGCCGGAAGTCGGCCGTTTCCGGGTCAATGTGTTTTTGCAGCAGGGCCGTACCGGTATCGTGATGCGCCACATCAATACCACCATCCCGCTGCTGGACGATCTGCATCTGCCGCCAGGGCTGAAAGACATCACCATGATGCCGCGCGGTCTGGTGATCATCGTCGGTTCCACCGGGTCGGGTAAGTCCACCACGCTGGCGGCGATGGTCGGACATCGCAACCAGAACGCGCAGGACCACATCATCACGGTGGAAGACCCGATCGAATTCGTGCATGAGCATGGCAAATGCATCATTACCCAACGCGAGATCGGCATGGATACCCTGGACTGGGAATCCGCGCTGAAAAACACCCTGCGCCAGGCGCCGGACGTGATCCTGATCGGCGAGATTCGCGACCAGGACACCATGCACTACGCGATGGCCTATGCCGAAACCGGTCACCTGTGTCTATCGACCATCCACGCCAACAATGCCAATCAGGCGCTGGATCGCATCCTGAGTTTCTTCCCGCGCGAGCGGCGCGAGCAATTGCTGCTCGACCTGTCGATGAATCTGCGCGCAGTCGTTTCGCAACGCCTGGTGCCGCGTACCGACAAGAAGGGCCGCATTCCGGCGGTGGAAATTCTGCTCAATTCGCCGCTGGTCAGCGACTTGATCATGAAAGGCAGTCTGGACGAGCTGAAGGACATCATGTCGCGCTCACGCGATATGGGCATGCAGACCTTCGATCAATCGCTGTACGACCTTTACAGCATCGGCATCGTCAGCGCCGAAGATGTGCTGCGCAATGCCGACTCATTCAATGATCTGCGCCTGAAGATCAAGCTGCATGTCAAAGAGGCCAATCACGAAGGCCCGCTTTCCGGACTGGATCACCTCGACATCGTTTGATCAGCCTGCCCACAGGCCATAGGCTATGCGTACCGCCAGCAGGTAGAGCAGACCGGCAAAGATTTTTTTAACCCGTTGTACCGGCCAGCGATGCGTCGCGCGGGCGCCAAAGGGCGCGGTGAGCCAACTGCCCAACGCAATGGCGGCCAGCGCCGGCAAGTAAACGAAACCGACGCTGGCGGGCGGAAGACCTGATACAGCGAGCCCGGAAACCCCATAGCCGACGCTCCCCGCCAACGCAATCGGCAAACCGATTGCCGATGAGGTGCCAATCGCCCGGCGCAGCCCGACATTGCACCAGGTCAGAAACGGTACCGACAAGGTGCCGCCGCCGATGCCGACCCAGCTCGACACCAGCCCGATCACGCCCCCGGCGAAGGTCATCCCGGCCAGGCCCGGCATCTGGCGCGACGCCGGCGGTTTGAAGCCCAACAGCATTTGCGTCGCGGCGTAGAACAGAAACACGGTGAAGAAGATTTTCAGCCCGCCATCGGATAGCTTCGCCGCCGCCAGACTGCCGGCCAGCGTGCCCAGCACGATGCCGGGCGCGATCCGGCGCACCGCCGGCCAGTCCACCGCGCCATGCGCATGGTGCGCGCGCAGACTGGATAAAGCCGTCGGCACGATCACCGCCAGCGACGTCGCCAACGCCAGATGAATGTTGTATTGCGGCGCAAAGCCTTGCTCCGCGTAAGCCCAGGTCAGCACCGGCACCATCAACAGCCCGCCACCCACCCCGAGCAGGCCGGCCATGAAGCCGGCGGCCAGGCCCAGCGTGAAATAGAGCGCAAGAAAGATGTCCACGTTCGTAACGGACGGTTTCTACAGGCGCCGATGGATGAAATTCCACTCGTCCGGATCCACCGGCGTGATCGACAGCCGGTTGCCTTTGGCCAGAATTCGCATGGTCGCCAGTTCCGGTGCGGCGCGTAGTTCGGCCAGCGGGATCAACGGTGTTTTTTTGACGAATTTCACTTCCACGTTGAACCAGCGCGGGCTCTCGGGTGTGGCCTTGGGATCGAAGTATTTGCCGCTTGCATCGAACTGTGTCGCGTCCGGATAAGCCAGCGTACTGACTTCGGCCAGTCCGGCGATACCCGGTTCGGCGCAAGTCGAGTGATAGAACAGCACGCCATCGCCGACCCGCATCTGGTCGCGCATGAAATTGCGCGCCTGGTAATTGCGCACGCCAAACCAGGCCACGCTGCCATCGCGCGCCAGATCGTCGATGCTGTATTCGGAAGGTTCGGATTTCATCAGCCAGTAACGCATGTTTATTCCTTGTTGTTTCTAAAATGAATAATGCTGGAGGAAAAGTATATGCGGACGAACGGTCAGCTCGGGTGCTGGCGAAGAGGCTGCTGATATCGATTGATCCTTTGGCGTGTCAATGCCGATTCAAAACTGACACACTTTCCGCACCGTCACCGATTTGAAACTGGCCATGACTCCTTCACCAGAATCCGCTACACCGCCCATCTTGATATCCGTGATTGAACTACTTGGCTATTCGAACTTGCGTGTCGTTTATGAGCGTGCGGGGTATCGCGTGCTGACCGAATTCGCTGTGCGCAAGGCGATCAGCCTCATGCGCAAGGAAAAGCCTGCCGTCATCGTGGCGGATTTCTATTTCCAGCCGGATTTCCGGGACCGGGTCAGCAATCTTGAATCCCTGCTCGCCACTGCCCAGTCGCACAAGGATGTGAAGGTGCTGGTGCTCTACGAATCGGCGCATGAACACGCGCTGGAGCGCTTGCGCGCTCGCTTCCGCATCGACGCGGCATTGACCTTGCCGGTGCACGAAGCCGAGTTGGAAAGCGTGCTGGCGGCGTGGAAATAAACGGCTAACCGCAACCTGCTACGGCCCGTCAGGCTGCCCTCATCGAAAGACCGGACCTTGGCCTTATGTGGCGCTCCACATAAGGCCGAACAGCCGCCGCTCACGGCCCCCAACATCAAATCAACCCTGCTTGCCCGCACGGCGTTATTGGGCTGGCTCAGCCAAGCTTTAGCCGCGCCGCATCGAGTCGAAGAAGTCGTTGTTGGTCTTGGTGGCGCGGATCTTGTCGCTGAGGAATTCCATCGCTTCCATGTCGTCCATCGGGTAGAGCAGTTTTCGCAGCACCCAGATTTTTTGCAGGATGGACGCTTCGATCAGCAGCTCTTCCTTGCGGGTGCCGGAGCGGTTGACGTTGATCGCGGGGTAGACGCGTTTCTCGGCCATGCGGCGATCCAGGTGGATTTCCATGTTGCCGGTGCCCTTGACTTCCTCGTAGATCACATCGTCCATGCGGCTGCCGGTGTCGATCAGGGCGGTGGCGATGATGGTCAGGCTGCCGCCTTCCTCGATGTTGCGGGCGGCGCCGAAGAAGCGTTTCGGCTTTTGTAGCGCGTTGGCGTCGACACCGCCGGAAAGCACCTTGCCGGAGGTGGGTTGTATGGTGTTGTAGGCGCGCGCCAGGCGGGTGATGGAATCGAGCAGAATCACCACGTCCTTCTTGTGCTCGATCAGGCGCTTGGCCTTGGCGATAACCATTTCGGCGACCTGAACGTGGCGCGCCGCGGGTTCGTCGAAGGTGGAGGCGACCACTTCGCCTTTCACCGTGCGGGTCATTTCGGTGACTTCTTCCGGGCGTTCGTCGATCAGCAGCACGATCAGCACCGCTTCCGGATGGTTGGCGGTGATGGCGTGCGCGATATGTTGCAGCATCACCGTCTTGCCGGTCTTCGGCGGCGCGACGATGAGGCCGCGCGAGCCCTTGCCGATCGGCGCGATGATGTCGATCACCCGGCCGGTCATGTTTTCTTCCGCCTTGATGTCGCGCTCCAGCTTGAAGGCTTCATTGGGGAACAGCGGCGTCAGGTTCTCGAACAGAATCTTGTGCTTGAGGTCTTCGACCGCGCCGCCATTGGCCTTGTCCAGCTTGGTCAGTGCGAAGTAGCGCTCGCCCTCTTTCGGCGTGCGAATCTCGCCTTCGATGGTGTCGCCGGTATGCAGATTGAAGCGGCGGATCTGTGAAGGCGAAACGTAGATGTCGTCCGGGTTGGACAGGTAGGAGGTGTCCGGCGAACGCAGAAAGCCGAAGCCGTCCGGCAGTATTTCCAGCACGCCGTCCCCGAAAATACTCTCGCCGGCTTTCGCCGCCTGTCTGAGCAGGGCGAAGATCAGCTCCTGTTTACGCATTCGGTTGGCGTTCTCGATGCCATTGGTTTCGGCGATTTCGATTAATGCGCTGACGTGGTGCTGCTTGAGTTCGGAAAGATGCATGGGGTGTATGGGTGCAGGTTGGCCGGTCGGCCTGGGGAGGGAATTGCTGGAGGGGGGAGGGGGGTAAAACCCGGCCTGGCGGGCAGCGGATGCGTTAGCGTTTTAGCGTTTACGAATCCGGCATGCCCCTTGCGGGTGTGCCAGGCGGGGCAAAGCTAACGGAAGTTAGATGTTGCTGTCAACGAAAGCAGTCAACTGGGACTTGGATAGCGCGCCGACTTTGGTGGCTTCGACGTTGCCATTCTTGAAAATCATCAGGGTGGGAATGCCGCGAATGCCGAACTTGGGCGGTGTCGCCTGGTTTTCGTCGATGTTCAGTTTGCAGACCTTGAGGCGACCGGCGTATTCCTTGGCCACTTCATCGAGAATCGGCGAAATCATCTTGCAGGGACCGCACCAGTCGGCCCAGTAATCGACCAGAACCGGCATGGGGGATTGCAGAACTTCCTGCTCGAAGGTGTCGTCGGTGACGTAATGGATATGTTCGCTCATGGGGGAAGTACCTCGCGGGGAGTGTGGAAAGTACAGTGGAAAGTACGGTGGAAAGTACGGGGTGCAGGGGGAAAGCCGGGGGAAAGACAGGCGGCGCTGGATGGCCGCAGTGCATTGCTTGCCGCTATGCTAGCGAAAAAGTATTAGTGAGGAAAGTTATGACCTACGTCGTCGCGGAAAACTGCATCAAGTGCAAATTCACGGATTGCGTTGAAGTATGCCCGGTGGACTGCTTCCACGAAGGACCGAATTTCCTGGTGATCGACCCCGAGGAATGTATCGACTGCAATTTATGCGTCGCCGAATGCCCCGCTCAGGCGATCTTCCCGGAGGATGATGTGCCGGACGGTCAGCGCCAGTTCATCGCCCTCAACGCGGAACTCGCCAGGAACTGGCCGACGATCAGCGAGAAGAAAGACGCGCCGCCGGACGCCGATGCCTGGAACGGCAAACCGGGCAAGGCCGCTCTGCTCGAACGCTGAAATCTCCAGGCTGGGCAATTTCGCTGGCTTTAGCCGCAATCGACCTGCGCCAACGGCGGCCCCGCCTGCAGGTCGCCGATGACGATGGCGCTTTCGAAGCCGTGGCGGCGGAATATCTCCAGCACCTCCGCCGCTGATTCCGGCGCACACGCGACCAGCAGGCCGCCGCTGGTTTGCGGGTCGGTCAGGATGGCTTGCTGCCAGTCGGCGCAGCCATCGAACAGCGCCACGCCGTTGCCGTAGCTTTCCCAGTTGCGCGCGCTGGCGCCAGTCACGCATCCCGCCCGCGCCAGTTCGGCCACGCCAGTCAGCAGCGGCAATTTTGCGAATTCCATGCGCACGGTCAGTTTCGAGCCGCGCGCCAGTTCGAGTCCGTGGCCGAGCAGGCCGAAGCCGGTGACGTCGGTCATCGCATGCACGCCTTCGAGCCGACCCAGTTCCGTGCCCGGCGTATTGAGCTGGGTGGTGGAGGCGATCATCGCGCGGTAGCCATCTGCCGGCAGCGCGTCTTTTTTCAGCGCCGCCGAATAGATGCCCACGCCCAGGCCTTTACCGAGGATCAACACATCGCCCGGCCGTCCGGCGTTGTTCTTCTTGATCTGGCGCGGGTCCACCACGCCGATGGCGACGAGGCCGTAGATCGGTTCCTGCGAGTCGATGGAATGGCCGCCGGCGATGGGTATCCCCGCCGCCCGCGCCGCCGCCTCGCCGCCGGCAAGAATCGTGCGTATGGTCTCGTGCGGCAGCTTGTCGATCGGCATGCCGACCAGCGCCAATGCAAATAACGGTTGGCCGCCCATGGCATAGACATCGGAAATCGCATTGGTCGCGGCGATGCGGCCGAATTCGAACGGATCGTCGACGATCGGCATGAAGAAATCGGTGGTCGCGACGATGGCCTGGGTCTCGTTCAACTTCCACACCGCCGCGTCGTCGCTCGATTCGATGCCCACCAGCAGATCGGGAAAACTGCTGCTCAGTCCTTTGGTGAAAGGGCTGCCGGCCAGGATTTTCTCCAACACAGCCGGTGCGATCTTGCAGCCGCAACCGCCGCCGTGCGAGAGGTGGGTGAGACGGATGGGGGTGTTCAGGACGGGTTCGCTCATGGCGTGCTCAGTTTGTAGGGTGCGCCGTGCGCACCATGGGTTGTTTATCGGTGCGCACGGCGCACCCTACGAAATGTGGCAAGCAGTAATGCCGCAAGCAGAACCAGAAACGCCCAATTTCCCCAGACCAGATACGGCGTTTCGCCGCTGCGTCCCTGGGCATTGCCGCTCAGCGTGCCGGTGGTGAACGGCGCCAGTTGCGCACGCACGCGGCCTTTGTCGTCGAGGATGGCGGTGATGCCGGTGTTGTTGGCGCGCAGTTGCCAGCGGCCGGCTTCCAGCGAGCGCATGGCGCCGATCTGCATGTGCTGCCAGGGCGCCCAACTGTCGCCGAACCAGGCGTCGTTGCTGACGTTGACCAGCAGGGTGGATGCGCGCGCGGCATGGATTCTTTCCTCGCCGAAGACATCCTCGTAACAGATGTTGACGGCCAGTTTTTCACCCGCAGCGGCCATTGGTGGCTGGTCGGCATCGCCGCGGGCGAAGTCGCCGAGCGGGATCGACATCATGTCCACCGCCCAGCGGAAGCCGAACGGCACGAACTCGCCGAACGGCACCAGATGCGCCTTGCGATAACCGCCTTCAGGCGAACTGCCCAGGCTGACGACGCTGTTGTAGTAGCGCGCGCTGCCGTTCGGGTTTGCCACACTCGCGTCGCGGCCATCGTCTTCCGGTATGCCCAGCAGCACATCGCCGCCGCGTCCCTGGGCGTGGTCGCCCAGCATGGCCAGGTAGTCGCGCGGAATGTCGGAACGAAACACCGGCAGCGCGGTTTCCGGCAGGATGATCAGGCGCGCCTGGCTGCTCAGCACGGCGCGGGCGTAGTGGCGCAGCGTCTCGTCCAGTTTTTCCGGGCGGAATTTCATTTCCTGCGAAATATTGCCCTGCAACAACGCCACCGAGACCGGCGCGCCGGTCGGCTGCGTCCAGTCGATCTGTTGCAGGCCCCAGCCGCCTAGCCAGAGCACGACAAGAAAGCTCAGGGAACGTAGGTCGGCAATCCCTTGCCGACACGCGCCGACTCCGGGCTGTCGGCAAGGGATTGCCGACCTGGCGGACTGCGCGATGACCGTCAGCGCTCCCGCCGACAGCGCCGCCAGCAAAGTTACGCCATAGACTCCCAGCACCGGCGCGTAGCCCGCCAGCGGACTCTCCGGCACTTGCGAGTAACCCAGCGCCAGCCAGGGAAAACCGGTCAGCAGCCAGCCGCGCGTCCATTCCAGCAGCGCCCAGGTGGCGGGCAGGGCCAGAACCATGCGCTGCCATCCAGGACTCGCCAGCCGCGCGCCCAGGCTGAGCGCCAGCGCCGGCAGCAAGGCGACGAAAGCGCAGAACAGCAAGGTGGCCAGCGCCGCCACCGGCGCCGGCATGCCGCCATAAGTGGAAAGGCTGACATAGACCCAGGCCACGCCGGCCAGAAACAGGCCCAGCCCGTAAGCCCAGCCGAGCAGGAAGGCGCGACCGGGTGCGGCATTGCGCGCCAGCCAGAACAGCCCGGCCAGGGTCAGGATGGGCAGCGGAAACCAGCCGATGGGCGCGTAGCCCAGGCTGGCCAGCGCCCCCAGCAGGGCGGGAAGTGCGAAGGAGAAGAAGAGTATGGGGTGCATTGCGTCTTCGTCATTCCGGTAGGGTGCGCCGTGCGCACCGAATCACCTCGAATGGTGCGCACGGCGCACCCTACGCCTGGAATGACGCTAAACAATCAATTCATCTGAAACGCAACAAATGCAATTTCATCGCCGCCCTTGACCGGCGTATCCAGTTCGGCGAATTGCTTGTTGACGGTGATCTTCATGCTGTCGCGCGGCTTCTCGAACACCAGCGGCCAGTTCTCGCCACGCCGTGCCAGGTGGGCCATCAGCCCCTGCACATCGTTGACGGTGAGGGGCAAAAACATGAATTCGCTCTCGCGGAACAGCATTTCCGCCAGGTGGCCGAAGTAAAAGATGGTGATTTGCTGACCCATGGGGTGATGCCTCGATAACAAAAATGAGCGCGATTTTACGCCGCCTATAATCGACCCCATGACCGATCTCCTCTCCACCCTCAATCCAGACCAACTCGCCGCTGTTACCGCCCCCGCTTCCGCCCTGGTTCTGGCCGGCGCCGGCTCCGGCAAGACCCGCGTTCTCACCACCCGCATCGCCTGGCTGATTCAAACCAATCAGGTTTCGCCGATGGGGTTGATGGCGGTGACCTTCACTAACAAGGCGGCGAAGGAAATGCTCACCCGCCTGACTTCCATGCTGCCCATCAATACGCGCGGCATGTGGGTCGGCACTTTTCACGGCCTGTGCAACCGGTTGTTGCGCACGCATCACCGCGAAGCCGGCCTGCCGCAACTGTTCACCATCCTCGATTCGTCCGACCAGCTTTCCGCCGTCAAGCGCGTGTTGCGCGCGCTCAATGTCGATACCGAGACCTACGACCCGCGCAAGGTGCAGAGCTTCATCAACCAGAACAAGGAAGCCGGCCTGCGCGCCGACAAGGTCGAAGCCTGGGATACGTACAGCCGGCATCTGGTCGAGTACTACGCCGCTTACGACGCCCAGATTCATCGCGAAGGCGCCGTCGATTTCGCCGAACTGCTGCTGCGCGCATACGAACTGCTGTCGCGCAACGCGCTGTTGCGCGAGCACTACCAGGCGCGCTTCCGCCACATCCTGGTCGATGAGTTCCAGGACACCAGCCGCCTGCAATATCTCTGGCTGAAGCTGCTGAAAGGCCCGGAGAGTTCGCTATTTGCGGTCGGTGACGACGACCAGTCGATCTACGCCTTCCGCGGCGCCAATGTCGGCAACATGCGGCAGTTGATGGACGATCTGGACATCGCCGCCCCGATCAAGCTGACCCGCAACTACCGCTCCGTCTCGGTCATCCTCGACGCCGCCAATGCGGTGATCAGTCGCAACCAGGGCCGCCTCGGCAAAGACCTGTGGACCGATGTCGGCCAGGGCGAATTGATACGTCACTTCCAGGCCGCCGACGACAACGAGGAAGCGCGTTTTCTGGTGGAGGAAATCCAGGCGCGCAAACTCGACGGCGACGCCTACATCGACCAGGCCGTGCTGTACCGCTCCAACGCGCAATCGCGCAGCATCGAACACGCGCTGTTCTCGGCCAGCATTCCCTACCGCGTCTATGGCGGCCAGCGCTTCTTCGAGCGCGCCGAAATCAAGCACGCGCTGGCCTATCTGCGCCTCGCCGCCTTCCCGGAAGACGACAACGCCTTTCTGCGCGTGGTCAATTTCCCGGCGCGCGGCATCGGCGCGCGCGGCCTCGAAGCGCTCGACACGGAAGCGCGCGCGGCCGGCGTCAGCCTGTGGGCGGCGGCCTGCGGGGCCGGCAAGAAATTCGCGCCTTTCGTGACCTTGATCGAGAGTTTGAAGAACGGAATCGTCGGCCTGCCGCTGATGGAACAGGTCGAACACGTCGTCGCCCGTTCCGGTCTGCTGGAGTTTTATCAGAACGAAAAAGACGGCGAAGACCGGGTCGAAAACCTGAACGAACTCGCCAACGCCGCAGCGGGGTTTGCGGCCGAAAGTGACGATCAATCGCTCGAAGCCTTCCTCGGCCATGCCGCGCTGGAAGCCGGCGAACATGCCGCCGCGCAGGGCGAGGACGCGGTGCAACTGATGAGCGTGCACTCCGCCAAGGGCCTGGAATTCCAGACCGTGTTCATCACCGGCCTGGAAGAAGGCCTGTTCCCGCATGAAAACGCGCGCAACGAAGCCGACGGCCTGGAAGAAGAACGCCGTCTGATGTACGTCGCCATCACCCGCGCGCGCCGTCAGCTCTACCTCACGCACGCCCAGCAACGCATGTTGCACGGCCAGATTCGCTACAACTCGCCATCGCAGTTTCTGGCGGAAATACCGGAAAACCTGGTGCGTTCACACGCATTCCGCACCAGCCGGCCCGCGCCCAAGCCCGTCCCGGTCGCCCGCGTCGAGCACTACCACCCGCGTCCGGTCCCGCGTCGCGAAGCCAGCCTGCCGTACAAAGTCGGCGCTCGCGTCATGCATCCGAAATACGGCGAAGGCGTCGTCGCCGCCTATCAGGGCCAGGGCGCGGAAATGGAGATCAAGGTTATTTTCCCGAAGGTCGGCGACAAGTGGTTCATCCTGGAATATGCGCGGCTGACTGCCGTGGGGGCGTAGTGCAAGCCAAACAGGGCTTGATCGGCGGCTCTTAAGAAACACCATGCACCCCATTGATTCCGTAGGGTGGATAAGCAAAGCGCATCCACCATCGCCGCCGTCAAGGTGGATGCGCTTCGCTTATCCACCCTACCGTGTTTCTTCGGCGCGATTTGCGGCG
>JAUYET010000068.1 GCA_030691265.1 Pseudomonadota bacterium | reverse complement strand
AACGCAGCCAGACGGCCCGAAAACCGTGCAATCGGGCGCGTAGCGGCATCACCCGCTCGGTGAGCGCCATCGGAGGGGCTAACGCCAGCATCCATGCGGCATCACAGGGGCTAAGGAGCGGTCAACTGAGGTTTCTAGGTTGATCTACCTGGTCGCCGCCAGTCTGCTGTTGGGTTCTGCGCTGATCGGGCTGCTCGCCACCGCCGCCGACAACACCGAATTCTTCGCCGGCCATCTGTCGTTGTTATTGGGCCTTACTGTCGCCGCGGCGGTCGGTCTGGTCCTGCTCATCGCCTACCAGGGCCTGACCCTGCTGCGCCGCATCCGCGCCGGCGTGTTCGGCGCCAAGCTCACTGCGCGCATGTTCATGATCATCAGCCTGATGGCCCTGGTGCCGGGCATGGTGGTGTACGGCGTGTCCGTGCAGTTTCTGATCCGCTCGATCGAATCGTGGTTCGACGTACGCATGGAAAGCGCGCTCGAAGGCGGTCTGGCGCTGGGCCGCTCGGCCCTCGAACATGTGCAGCGCGAAGTGGTGCGCAAAAGCGAAACCCTGTCGCGCCAGCTCGCCGAATTGCCGCCGGCATTGCAGACCGCGCGCCTCGATGAACTGCGCGAGGCGGCCGGCCTGCAGGAAGCGGTGCTGCGCGACGATCACGGCAAGCTGCTCGGTTTTTCGTCCGCCAATCGCGGCACGCTGATTCCGCCGGCGCCGGAACAAAGCGCGATCTGGCAAGCCCGCGCGATGCAGCCCTGGTCGCGCCTGGAGGCGGTCGCCGGCGGCGGCATTTCGGTGCATGTCGTCGTCCCGGTCAACGTGGTGGCCTTGAGCGAACGCATCCGCATTCTGCAAGTCACGCAACCGGTGCCCTCGCAACTGGCGCTGGATGCGCAACAGGTGGAAACCGCGCGCCAGGGCTATCAGGAATTACTGCTTTCGCGCCTCGGTTTGAAACGCATGTACGGCATCTCGCTGACCATGGCGCTGACGCTGGCATTGTTCTCCGCCCTCAGCCTCGCGTTTCTCATTTCCGAACGCATCGCCGCGCCGCTGCGCGCCCTGGCGCGTGGCACCCGAGCGGTGGCGCGCGGCGATTTCACCCAGGTGCATACCGTCTCCAGCCGCGACGAACTGGGCATGCTGACGCACTCCTTCAACCGCATGACCCGGCAACTGGCCGATGCGCGCGCCGCCGCCGGCGAAAGCCACGACAAACTGCTGGAAGCCAATGCCTATCTGGAAGGCGTGCTCTCCGGCGTCACCGCCGGCGTGGTCACCCTGGAACATGACCTGAGCGTGCGTCTGGCCAACCCTGCCGCCAGCGTCATTCTCGGCCTGCCGCGCGCCGAACTGGAAGAACAGAACCTGTCCGCATGGGGCGAGCTAAACAGCGGCCTGCGCGATTTTGCGCTGGAAATAACACGTCATTTCCAGGCCATGCCGACGCGCGCCTGGCGCGAACAACTGGAATTGGCCACACCAACCGGCGGTCGCATGTTGCTGGTGCGCGGCACGCCATTGTCTGACAGCGAGACGCCCGACTACGTGCTGGTGCTCGACGATGTCACCCAGCTCATCCAGGCCCAGCGCGACGCCGCCTGGGGCGAGGCGGCGCGGCGCATGGCGCACGAAATCAAGAACCCGCTGACGCCGATCCAGCTTTCCGCCGAACGCCTGGAGGCGAAACTTTCCGATCGTCTGGAAGGCGCCGCGCGCGACACGCTGACGCGCGCCGTCGCCACCATCGTCGGCCAGGTCTCGGCGCTGAACGGGCTGGTCGATGCGTTTGCGCAATATGCCCGGCTGCCGTCGCCGCACATCGAACGGGTCGATTTGAATGACCTGGTGCGCGAAGTGCTGGGGCTTTATGAAGCCGGCATTCCCATCCAGGTGGAACTGGCGCCGGACTTGCCGCCGGTCGCGGGCGACCCCTCGCTGCTGCGGCAAGTCCTGGTCAACCTGATGAAGAATGCGCAAGAAGCGCAAGAAACCAGTGCAGCCCCGCTTATCCGGGTTACAACCCGACGCGAGCCCTGGCAATCAAGCGAGCGTATCGTCCTGTGTGTGGAAGACAATGGCGACGGATTCCCCGAAGAACTCAAAGGCCGCATGTTCGAGCCCTACGCCACGACCAAGCCCAAGGGCACCGGCTTGGGCCTGCCAGTGGTCAAGAAAATCGTCGAGGAACACCACGGTGAGATCGATGTCTGCAATATTGAGGGTGGCGGCGCGCGCATCAGCGTGTGGTTGCCGACTCTGGTTTAGAAAGGTTGGATATGTCTGAAATCCTGGTAGTCGACGATGAGCCCGGCATTCGCGAACTGATGCGGGAAATCCTTGAAGAGGAAGGTTATGAAGTGCGCATGGCGGAAAACGGCGTTGCCGCCCGCAACGCACTGGATGCCAAGACGCCCGACCTGGTGCTGCTGGATATCTGGATGCCGGACGTCGATGGCGTCACGCTGCTGAAAGAGTGGAAAAGCCAAGGTCGGCTGACCATGCCGGTGGTCATGATGTCCGGTCACGGCAGCGTGCATACCGCGGTTGAAGCCACCCGGCTGGGCGCTTTCGACTACCTGGAAAAGCCGATCTCCTACAAGCATTTGCTGGAAACGGTGCGCAAGGCGATGGACAGCCGGCGCGCCCGCCCCACCACCAGCGGCAACCTCGATCTGCTCGGCCAGAGCGAGGCGATCCGTCGCCTCACGCAACGCCTGAACCTGGCAATCAGCGCCGGATTGCCGGTGCTGTTGCAGACCCATCTTGGCGCCGGCGAAGAAATCATCGTGCAATTTCTGACGCCGCCCAACGCAGCCAGCATTCGTGTCGATCAACCCAGCGTGCTGGCGGACCGGCCCGCCGACCTGCTGGCGCAAGCCAAGGGCGGCATGATCTTCGTACCCGATCTGTCGATACTCTCCAACATGCAGCAAAGAGGCCTCGCCCTGTTGATCGCACGCCGCAACGAGTTTTCCGTGCGCGTGGTCGTCGCCAGCCCGCACCCCTTGCCGCAACTGCTGGCGCAAGGTCGTCTGACGCAAGAACTGCACGATCAACTGATCCACGCCGTGGTGGACTTGCCGCCCCTGCAATCGCGGCGCGAAGACATCCCCGCCCTGGCCGAGCGCGTCCTGGAAGACGCTTTTGTCCGCTTGCTGATCCCGCCGCGCCGTTTCTCCGCTGCCGCACTGAAAACGCTCTCCAGCCATGACTGGCCAGGCAACCTGGCCGAACTGGATGCACTGGCAGGACGTCTGGCGCTGGAACCGGGCGAAGGCCTCATCGAAACCGGCACCGTCGAAACCATGCTGGGCATCGTCCACGCAATCGAAAGCCCGCTTGGCATCGACCTGATGCTGCATCTGCCGCTGAAAGATGCGCGTGACGCCTTCGAAAAAGCCTATCTCGAAGCCCTGCTCGCGCAATGCGGCTGGGCCATGAGCAAGACTGCCGAGCGCGCCGGCCTGGATCGCACCAACCTGTACCGCAAGGTCAAGCAACTCGGCATCGAAACGCCGGGACGTGAGAAAGAATAAGAACCTGTTTCAGGCTTGACTGGCAATCGCAGTCGTAGGTTGGGCAAAGCGTAGCGTGCCCAACATTGCGACGGTTTGTTGGGCACGCTGCGCTTTGCCCAACCTACGCTTCAACCTTCACCTCAGCAGAGGCCGCTTGCTAATCAGGCAAGGAAAAATCCAGCCCGCAGGATGTGGTGAGCGCAGCGAACCGCATCATCCATGCGTGACGTGAGCTTCCACGCCTGGCAAGAGGCCGAAGCGCTCGCCGGCCCGCAGCGGTCTTATCGGCTGGCGCGCAAATTGCCCGGGCAATTGCGCACATTGGGCCGCAGCGCCGCCGCCCGCGCCGATTGGGCCTTGGCGCACACGCTGTTCTGGATGGGCCGCTTCGAAGAATCGCGGGCATTGCTGGCGGCGATCCGCATTGACGCCCTCACGCCGGAAATCGATACCGACTTCAATCTGGAACTGCTGATCCCGGCGCAACTGGCCTGGGCGCTGGCGCTGCTAGGCGAAACCGAAAGCGCTATCGAACACGGCCAACGCGCCCTGGACTGGGCGAAAACCCGGCCGGATTCGATGCAGCTCGCGTTCGCCCACGATTTTCTGGCGCATCTGCATTGTTTTCTCGATGCCCCCGCAGCGACGCTGGCATACACCCGCTGCACCAGTTCTTGGCACGCCGGTTCCGTAGGGCGGCAAAGCCGCCAACGGCTCCGCTGCCCGAGCGACATGGCGACGCTGCTGGAATACTGGGCGCTGTCGCGACTCGGCCAGCCCAGCGACGAAACCGCCGCACAAACCGCGCTGGCCAGACTCCGCCGCCACCAACCGGCACAGGAAGCGCGCGCTTTCAGCCTCTACGCGCAAGCCCAGTTTCATCAAGCGCCGGCGCATGCGCAGGGGTTTGCGTTGACGCAACTGGATGCGGCGCTCGATCTGAACGCACGCTTCGGCCTGCATCACTGGGAGGCGCGCTTGTTGCATATGAAGTCGCAAAGCCTGGATGCCGCCGGACAACTCACCGACGCCAGCCGGTTTCTTCGTCTGGCGCAAGAAACCGCGCAACGTCAGGGCGCACGGCTATTCCTCAATGCCGCCACGGGCATAGAATCGCGCTCCCACGCCAGCCCCTTGCCCGGACAAACCTCCTCATGAAAATCATCATCCTCGGCGCCGGCCAGGTCGGCTCCAACCTGGCCGAGCACCTGGTCAGCGAAGGCAACGACCTCACCGTGGTCGATGTCGATGCCGCCAAACTCGCCACGTTGCAGGGTCGCTTCGATCTGCGCACCATCTGCGGCCAGGCCTCGCATCCGGCGATCCTGAAACAGGCCGGCGCCGATGACGCCGACATGCTGGTGGCGGTGACGCTGAACGACGAAACCAATATGGTGGCCTGCAAGCTGGCCGGCACGCTGTTCAACATCCCCACCAAGATCGCCCGCATCCGCGCCATCGACTACATGAAGTACCCGCAACTTTTCGCGGCGGGCAACTTCGGCGTCGATCACGTCATCGCACCGGAACAGGAAATCACCGACTACCTGCGCAAACTCATCGACTACCCGGAAGCGCTGCAAGTGGTGGATTTCGCCGGCGGCCGCATCCGCCTGGTGGCGCTCAAGGCGCACGGCGGCTTCATGGTCGGGCATCAGCTCAAACATCTGCGCGAACACATGCACATGATGTTTCGTGAAATGAAGCATATCGACGAGCGTCTGGATGCGCGCGTGGCCGCGATCTACCGCCAGGACCGGGCCATCGTGCCGCAGGGCGATACCGTGATCCAGGAGGGCGACGAAGTGTTTTTCCTGGCAGCCACCGAGCACATTCGCGCGGTGATGAAGGAAATTCGCCGCACCGATCACTCGGTGCGCCACATCATGATCGCCGGCGGCGGCAACATCGGCCGGCGTCTGGCCATGAGCTTGCAGTACGACTACCAGGTCAAGCTGATCGACCACAACAAGAAAAGCGCCACCCTGCTCGCCGAGGAACTGCAGAACACCCTGGTCCTCGCCGGCGACGCGACGGATGAGTCATTGCTCGAACAGGAAAACATCGGCGAAGTCGATGTTTTCTGCGCGCTGACCAACGACGACGAGGACAACATCATGTCCTCGTTGCTGGCCAAGCGCATGGGCGCCAAGAAAGTCATCGCCCTGATCAACCGTTCCGCCTATGTCGATCTGCTCCAGGGCGGCGAGATCGACATCGCGCTATCTCCGGCCCTGGCCACCATCGGCCCGCTGCTGACGCATATTCGACGCGGCCACATGGCGGTGGTGCACAGCCTGCGACGAGGCGCGGCGGAAGCGCTGGAAGCCGTGGTGCATGGCGATGCCAAGTCATCCCGGCTGGTCGGCCGACGCATCGAGCAAATCGACCTGCCGGAAGGCGTCTCTATCGGCGCCATCCTGCGCGGCGACCAGGTCATCATCGCCCACCACGACATTCGCATCGAGTCGGACGACCACCTCATCATCTTCGTGCCCAACAAACGCATGATTCCGAAAGTGGAAAAGCTGTTCCAGGTCGGCTTCAGCTTCTTCTGATATGGCAGCCGTCAGCAAACTCGCCCCTGTCGTCACCGTATTGGGCCTGGTGACCATGCTGTTCTCCTTCACCATGCTGCTGCCGCTGGGCCTGTCCTGGCTACTGCGCGACGGCGCGCTGGAGATTTACGACAAATCCATCGCCATCACCTTCGGCGCGGGCTTTCTCATGTGGATATCGACCCGCCACATGAAGCGCGAACTCGCCGTGCGCGACGGCTACTTGCTCGCCAGCCTGATCTGGTTCGTGCTACCCGCCTTCGCCACCTTGCCGCTGATGCTGCACCTGCCCGATCTGTCGTTCACCGACGCCTATTTCGAGACCATGTCCGGCCTCACCACCACCGGCGCCACGGTGCTCACCGGGCTGGACAGCCTGCCCAAATCGATCAACCTGTGGCGCCACCTGCTCATCTGGGTCGGCGGCATGGGCATCATCGTGCTGGCGGTGGCGATCTTTCCGCTGCTGGGCATCGGCGGCATGCAGCTCTACAAGGCGGAAACGCCCGGGCCGATGAAGGACGACAAGCTGACGCCGCGCATCACCGAGACCGCGAAAAATCTCTGGCTGGTCTATTTCGTCATCACCCTGGCCTGCATCGGCTCGCTCAAACTGGCCGGCATGGACTGGTTCGACGCCACTTGCCACGCCTTCGCGGCGATGGGCCTGGGCGGTTTCTCCACCCACGACGCCAGCGTCGGCTACTTCAACTCAGCCTTGATCGAATACGTGCTGATCATCTTCATGCTGATCGCCGGCATGAACTTCGCCAGCCACTTCCTCGCCTGGCGCGGCAAAAGCCTGCGCGTCTACCTCAACGACACCGAAGCCAAAGCCTTCCTGCTGCTGGTGCTGACCAGTTGCATCGGCATCGCCTGGTATATCTGGATGCAAGGCGTGTACACCGACTACTGGGTGGCGCTGCGGCACGTCAGTTTCAACCTGGTGTCGCTGGCCACCGACTGCGGCTTCGTCAGCATGGATTACAACCTGTGGCCGCAGTTCGCCACCTTCTGGATGCTCTACCTGTCCTGCGTTTCGGTCAGTTCCGGCTCCACCGGCGGCGGCATCAAGATGATGCGCACCATCGTCACCTTCAATCAGGCCCTGCGCGAGATGAGCCGGCAGATCCACCCCAGCGCGATCATTCCGGTGCGTCTCGGCCAGCACGTGCTGGATAACCGCATCGTCTTCGCCATTCAGACCTTCGTACTGGTTTACTGCACGTTGGTGTTGTTCCTGACCATGATCCTGATGGCCAGCGGGCTCGATCTGGTCACCTCCATTTCCGCCATCATCGCCTGCATCAACAACGCCGGCCCGGGCCTCAATGTGGTGGGGCCGGCCAGCAATTTCTCACCGCTGAACGACTTCCAGACCTGGGTCTGCACCTTCGCCATGCTGGTCGGCCGACTCGAACTATTCACCCTGCTGGTGGTGTTCACACCGGCGTTCTGGCGCAAGTAAGCTTCAACCCGAATAAGCTTCAGGCTTTTTCACTCAAATAGGTGATGGTCATGGTCTGGTTGTGCAGTTTGCAATCGGTGCTCTTGATGAACGGGCTGATTTCACCGTTGGAATAGAAGCCGGTCAGCGCACAGCGCTGGCCGAATACCGCCCCCACCGCTTCGACCTCCTCATCGACCCGATCGCCCATCACCAGCTTGCGGCCGATACACGACACCAGCAACGCCAAACCCTGGCCATCCGTGTCCAGCATACGCCGCGCGGCTTCAGCGGCGGCTTTGGCGCCATCCACCAGCGCTTCGGTGGAGGCGTGCATGAGCTTGAGGTAACCATCCGCCGGAACATCTCCCGCCAGCGTCAGGCTGCCGTCGCTTTCATCAATGCCCAACAGCGTGCGGATCAAGCCGGTCTCCTGGCGGTCGTCGGCCAGAATGGCGAATGGAAACAGCAAACCGGAGGCAGGCAAATCCTTGGCATATTCGCCCAGATAACGCCGGTAGATTTCCAGCGCCGGCTCGCCGTCCAGTTCGTACAACACATTGCCGGCCACCTTGGTGGCGCGGCGCGGCGGGCCGAAGCTCTGCCAGCCGCCGAAGGAACCGTGGGCAAAATCGAGCGCATCGCCATACAGGCCGATGGCCAACATCATCTTGTCGGACACCGTGTCGTCGAGCAGCGTCCAGGTGCGCGTGAAAGCGCCGTTATCGCCAGCCAGGCCGCCGGTGAGCGGAATCTCCTTGCCCAGCACGGAAACCACACCGGCAATAAGTTCGCTGCCGTTCACCGCCACGCCCTGCGAGAAAAGAATCACCGCTTTCAGGTCCGGCGCCTGTAGTTGCTGCGCCAGACGTTGACCGGCGCCGGCCGAATCTTCCATGCCGGCAATATCGGTGGCGGCCACCTTGAACGGCGTGCGCGCGAAACGAATCGCGCTGATTACGGCGCTGTCATCACTCGCCCCCTGACTGGAAATCTCACCGGCGGTGGACACCGCGACTCGACGCGCACCCGGGAAAGCGATGGCAAGTTGCGCGGCGAAATCGGGTTCGGTAAAGAAACGCGGCGCCGCGAAAACCAGCACCAGGCTCGGTTCGATTTCCGCCAGCAGAGACAACGCGGCGGAATCCAGGCGGCTAACAACAGATTGGCGAACGAGCATGGCTGTTCCTCAAGTTGGTTGCTCAGTATCGGCGGCCGGCTTATGAACTTGAGGTTAGCGAAGTAATCGGCCCAACGCCGCAAATCGCGCCGAAGAAACACGGTAGGGTGGATAAGCGAAGCGCATCCACCTTGACGGCGGCGATGGTGGATGCGCTTTGCTTATCCACCCTACGGAATCAATGGGGTGCATGGTGTTTCTTAAGAGCCGCCGATC
>JAUYET010000057.1 GCA_030691265.1 Pseudomonadota bacterium | reverse complement strand
AACGCCGCCGTGATTCGGTTCAACTCTGGCTTCCTCATTTCCCACTCCTGGATGTCTCGGCGCAACTGCGCCATGACAACCAGTATTGGCTATGCGTGGCTCACTACGTGAGCTACCAACACGATTTGCGAAAAGAGCCTTTACGATTATTCCATTCATGAATCCGAAGGTGTGTTTTATGCCGTTGGCCACGAGCGCGGACATATCACCAAGGATGGAGAGAGGATGGAATTGAGGATTCGTACCAGCCGTATTTACCAATTTCTCCAAGGGCAATGGAGGCAAGTGCATCACCATGGGTCAATTGATAATCCAGAGCTACTGGCGCGCTATCAGGCAATGGCGATGCAGAAATGACGCTCGAAAATATTTTTGAGCGATGGCTTTACTTTAATCAGCGGCAACCACAAGGAGAGAAAAAATAAACTTTGACAAGGAACTGGATGCCCGTGGCCTAAATTGTCCGCTGCCGATTTTGCGGACCAAGAAAAGCCTGGGCGAAATGGGCGCAGGGCAGGTGCTGAAGGTAATGGCAACTGATTCGGGTGCGGTCAAGGACATGCAGGCATTTTCCAAGCAGACAGGGAATGAACTGCTTTCTTCCGCCGAGGCAGGTGGCGAATTTCTGTTTTTTATGAGAAAGAAATAAGGAGTCATCATGGACGTATCCAAAGCAATCGAACTACGCCGTTCAGTCAAGGCGTTTGACCCAACTCATCGCATGAGCGACATGGAAAGAGAAAAATTGTTGTCCCTGGCCATGCTTTCACCCACCGCATTCAATATCCAGAACTGGCGCTTTGTACTGGTGCAGGAACCCGATTTACGCCAGCAGGTTCGCGCCGCATCCTGGGGACAGGCTCAGGTAACGGGTGCTTCGCTGCTGGTTGTGCTTGTCGCCGACCTCAAGGCGTGGGAGAAAGCACCGGAGCGCTACTGGAAGAATGCGCCGCCTGCCGTGCAGGAATACATTGTTCCCGCCATTGGTCAGTATTATGCAGGCCGAGAACAGGTACAACGGGACGAAGCCATGCGATCCTGCGGCATCGCCGCCATGAGCCTGATGCTGGCGGCAAAGGAAATGGGGTATGACTCGTGCCCTATGGATGGCTTCGATTTCGATGCGGTGGGCAAACTTATCCATCTACCTCCAAATCACGCGATTACCATGTTTGTCGCAATTGGAAAGGGAGTCACAGAAGCCTACCCGCGCGGCGGGCAGTTACCCATGAGCGAGGTCGTTGTCACAGATCGATTTTGATTTTCCAGCGAGTCTGCCCACTTAGGGTCTGCCCATGAATAACTTGAACATTCTGGCTGCACTGGCTGGCGCGCTGCTGCGTTGCCGGTCGCTTGCATGGAACGGCCATGCTGCGCGTCCTGCGCCTTGCATCGCATCCCGCCAGCACACCCATAATTGTCCAAGTTATCCATGGGCAGACCCTTATCGCTGCTTTCAATGTTGAGTGAAATGTGAAAAAATTCGGGTAACTAAACGAATTCAGCGAAGTATTTAAAATGATTGACCAGGACGGTTACCGCCCGAACGTTGGCATTGTGATATGCAATGCCAAGAACGAGGTGTTTTGGGGTAAGCGCATCCGCGAACATTCCTGGCAGTTCCCGCAAGGGGGCATCAAGTCCGGGGAAGCGCCGGAGCAGGCGATGTATCGCGAGTTGCGCGAAGAAGTAGGCTTGTTGCCGGAGCATGTCCGCATTCTCGGACGCACCGAGAACTGGCTGCACTATGACGTGCCGACGCACTGGGTCAAGCGCGAATGGCGCGGCAGCTATCGCGGCCAGAAGCAGATCTGGTATTTGCTGCGCCTGGTCGGGCGCGACTGCGATGTCAGCCTGCGCGCCACCAGTCACCCGGAATTTGATGCTTGGCGCTGGCATCATTACTGGATTCCGCTGGAGTCGGTGATCGAATTCAAACGTGAAGTTTATCGGATGGCGCTTAATGAATTGTCGACCTATCTGGAAGCGGACAAGCCGCGCGTTTAAGCCTGTCTTCAGGCTTGAGCGGTCTGGCAAACATGTCAACAGAACCTAAAGACCCCTCCCCAAAAAAGCGTTTATTCGAGCAGTTCGCTCGTGTCGCCAAATCCCTCGCCAGCGCCAACCGGCTCGAATTGCTGGAGGCATTGGCGCAAGGAGAGCGCGGCGTGGACGCGCTTTCGCAGGCCAGCGGCATGTCCGTTGCCAACACTTCCCATCACCTGCAAATTCTGCGCGAAGGCGGCTTGGTGCAGTCGCGCAAGGACGGCTTGCAGGTCATCTACCGTCTGGCGGGCGACGATGTATTGCACCTGATTACCGCCATGCATCTGGTCGCCGAAACCCATCTGGCTGAAGTGGACCGCATCGTGCGCGAGAATTTCGAGATCAAGGATAACCTCACCCCGCTACGCCGCGAGGAACTGCTGGAACAGGTTCGCGCCGGTGTCGCCATGGTGATCGACGTTCGTCCTGCATCCGAATATGCGGCGGGTCATATCGAAGGCGCAGTCAATATCCCCATGGATTCCCTGTCCGAGCGACTGGATCAACTCCCCCGAGATCAGGAAATCGTCGCCTACTGCCGTGGGCCGTATTGCATGCTGGCTTTTGACGCAGTGGCGCAATTGCGCGAAGGCGGTTTTCGCGCGCGCCGCCTGGAAGACGGTTTTCCTGAATGGAAGGCTGAACAGCGTCCGGTTAGCGAAAAGGAAGGATGACCGCATTTACCTGGGCTATCCTCCCTTGCCGGATACGATCAATTCTGTAGAATACCCACCATGCGTCGCCTTATCGCCCTGATCATCATGCTCATCGTTCCGCTCCAGTTCGCCTGGTCGGCGGCATCGGGCTTGCATGGGCACTTGAGCGAGGATGTGACAGTGGGCATGCATGCCCACGACCATGACTACCATAATGCCGGACATGATGACCACGACCTTTCCATGACTGGCGACGTGGATAACGGACACGACAAAGAACACCATAGCAACCACTGCCACCATGTCCTCTCCTTTATCCTCCCAGAACTCGGCCTGACGCTGGGCTCGGACTTGTCTGGCGTGTCGAACCCGCATCCACCAGACGTTTTTTTTACTCACACCCCCTCTCTCCTGGATCGTCCCCCTCTAGCGCGCGCCTGAGCCGGCGCGAGCTTACTCTGCGCGGCATCACGCCGCGCCCGTCATCGTGCGCCGGTGATCTTCGTACTGTTATTTTTCAACGAGGAAAACCATGCGATTCACGCTATCCGTATTTCTGCTCGCGCTGCCCTTGGCTGCGTGGGCGCAAACCACCTTGACCGAGGCCGAGGCCGTCCGTCTGACATTCGCGCGTAGCGACCTGTCTGATCTGGAACGAGGTTCGGTAAAAATCGCCGAAGCCGACGTGCTGGCAGCCGGCCAACGCCCCAACCCTGAACTGAGTTACAGCCGGGAACACGTCAGCGGCTCGCCGGAAACTGCCGAACAGAGCTGGATGCTCAGCCAAAGCTTTGATCTGTCCGGTCGCCGTGGGCTGCGTCGTGATGCGGCCGGTCGCCGCGTCGAAGTTGTCGTGGCGGAAAATGCCGGGCGCCGGAGCGCACTTGCCGCCGAGATTCGGCGCGGCTTCCATGACGCCTTGTTGCGGCAAAAAAACATCCGGGCGACCGAGACCTGGGTGCAGCGTTTTGCCAAGGTGGAAGGTATGGTGGGCAAACTCACCCGTTCAGGCGATGCCTCCGGCTATGACCAGCGACGCCTCGCCCGCGAGCGCCAGGCAGCCGAGGCCCGGCTGGCCAGCGAGCGCGCCGATCTTGGCCGCTCCATGGCGCGTCTGGCGGCCTTCACCGGCGCGAACGGCGATCTGGCTGTTTCCGGCGAACTATTGCCGCCGCCCCCATTTCCTATCGAGACAGCCCTCGACCGCCTGGCGCAACGCCCGGATTTGCTGGCGCTGTCCCGCCGTGCCGAGGCCGCCGACCTGGATGGCCGCGCCGCGCAACGGGGAGCGATACCGGATGTAACGGTGGGCATCGGCCCCAAGTGGGTCGATAACGGCATCAGCCGGGACAATGGGGTTGCCTTCTCCCTCTCCGTCCCGCTGCCGCTATTCGACCGCCAGCAGGCTGGGCAACAACGGGCAGCGGCAGAGGCCATGCAGGCTCGGGCAACTTACCGCCTGGCTCGCGCCCACGCTGAAGGAGAGCTGCGCGGACTTTCCGGCCAGGCCAAGGCCTTGCGGGTAGTGGCAACAGATTATCGCGCCCACGCGGTAGCGGCTTCCCCCGAGCTGCTGAATATCGCCGAGGCCGCCTATAAAGGCGGCGAATCCAGCCTACTGGAATTGCTGGATGCCTACCGGGGTGCGCTGGAAACCGAAACTGCTGCACTTGAACTGGAGAGGCGGGCGCGTGAAGCCCGCATCGAATATGACCTGCTGACCGGGAGCACCGAATGAAATCCTTGCATAAAGCCTTACTGACGGGCATGACAAATGTGTCACCCTCGATCATGAAACTCAACATGCCCGTTTCCCCCACCCCTACCCTCCCCCGTTGCCTGAGCGTAGCCGAAGGCAGGGAGAGGGGGACGAAGGCTCGCTTCGCGAGTTTCATGTTAATCGCCAGCCTGTTGACGCTCGCCGCCTGCGGCGACAAGGCTGCCGATAGCCATTCCCCCAATACTGCCACCGAGGCAGAAGCCGAATCCGGCCACGGGCACGGCGGCGGGGGTGAAAAACTCACCCACTTCACCGGCCATACCGAGCTGTTTGTCGAATTTCCCCGCCTGATCGCGGGTGAGGAATCCGCCTTTGCCGCCCACCTCACCTTTCTTTCCAGCTTCAAGGCGGTCACTGCCGGCAAGGTCACGCTGCGCTTGAGCGGCGGCGGCAAGCCGGAAGAGGTGTTCACGGCCGACGGCCCCAGCCAGCCTGGCATCTTCCGCCCCGTAGCGCTGCCGAAACACGCGGGCGAGCGGGAACTGAACCTCGACGTGAGCACCGCCGAATTCACCGTGACGCACCATCTGGGCCCGGTCACGGTTTACCCCGACCGCAAGGCCGCCGATGCCGCGCCCGCCCAGCATGAAGACGAGGGCACCGGCTTCACCAAGGAACAGCAATGGAAAGTGGATTTCGCTCTGGCGGAAGTGGTGAAACGGCCTATCCGCACGGCGATCAACGCCACCGGCGTCCTGCGCGCCCGGCCTGATGGCGAGGCCCAGCTCACCGCCCTGGCAGCGGGACAGGTGCAGCCGGCGGGAGTGTTCCCGCAACTGGGCCAGACAGTCAAAAAAGGCCAGGTACTGGCTTATCTCGTTCCCCGTCTCGGCGGCGAGACCGATCTCGCCAGCCTGGAAGCCTCCGCGCGCAAGACCAGGGTAGAGCTGGATCTGGCTGGCCGCGACCTGGCCCGCCTGGAAAGCTTGTACCGCGAGGAGGCCGTTGCCGAGAAACGGGTGATCGCCGCGCGCGCGGCCGAGGCCTCGGCCCGCGCCGAACACGATGCGGCGCGGCAACGCCTGGGGCAATACGGCGGCGCCGGCGGCGGCGTGCCCATCCGCGCCCCGGTGTCGGGGACGATCGTCGATGTGCGTGTTTCGCCCGGCGCCTATGCCCAGGAGGGCGCGCCCTTGTTCCATATCGCTGACCGCAGCGTCCTGTGGCTGGAACTGCGGGTGCCGGAATCGGAGTCCGCGCGGCTGGTCCAGCCGGGCGGCGCGGATTTCCGTGTGGCCGGCATGGAACGCCAGTTCGAAATCGTTCCCGGCAAGAACGGGCGGCTCATCGCTGTCGGCGGCGTGGTGGATGCCGTCACTCGCACCGTGCCGGTGGTTTTCGAATTTTCCGCACCCGATGTGCAACTACCCGTCGGCATGGCGGTGCAGGGCCGGGTATTCGTCGGCGCCGCGCGCGAATCGGTGGCGATTCCCGCCTCCAGCGTGCTGGACGAAGGCGGCATGGCGGTGGTGTTCGTGCAGCTTGGCGGCGAATCCTTCGAGCGGCGCACGGTTCGCCTAGGCGCGCGCGAAGGCGATTGGGTGGAGGTGCTGGACGGGCTAAATCCTGGCCAGCGCGTAGTCTCGCGCGGCGCCTATCTGGTCAAGCTCGCATCCACCGGCAGCGCAAAAATCGGCCACGGCCATGCGCACTAACAGGGGAACAACATGATCGGACACATCATTGCGTGGTCGCTGCGCAACAAACTTTTCGTCGTTATCGCTGGCTTGCTGATGCTCGCCTGGGGCGGCTGGCTGGCTTCCAAAACGCCAGTGGACGTTTTTCCAGACCTCACCGCGCCTAGTGTCACGGTGGTTACCGAGGCGCATGGCATGGCGCCCACCGATGTCGAGAATCTAGTCACCTTTCCCATCGAGACAGTCATGAATGGTGCACCGGGTGTGCGCCGAGTGCGTTCCTCCACCAAGACCGGGCTGTCGGTCGTTATTGTGGAATTCGAATGGGGCGCAGATCTTTACCAGGTCCGGCAGATCGTCGCGGAGCGGCTGCAACTCGCCCGCTCGGCGCTGCCGGCGGACATCCCGGCACCAACAATGGCGCCGGCATCCTCGATCATGGGCGAAATCCTGTTCATTGCCCTGGCCTCCGAAAAACACGATGGCCTGAGCTTGCGGCAGACTGCCGACCAGGTGCTGCGACGGCGCATCCTGGCGGTTCCGGGGGTGGCCGAGGTGATCAACATCGGCGGTGACATCCGCCAGTATCAGGTGACGCTCAAACCGGAGCGGCTGGCAGCTTACGGATTGACGGTGGACGAGGTCATCCGGGCGCTGCGCGACAGCAACCAGAACGCCTCGGCTGGCTTCATGGTGAGCGGCGGCCAGGAATATCTGATCCAGGGCCTGGGCCGCATCGCGGCGCTGAACGACATCGCCGATACCGTGATCTCGCGCCGGGAGGGGCAGCCGGTACTGGTTCGTCATGTGGCGGAGGTGGACATCGGTTCAGCACCCAAGCGTGGCACTGGCGCCCACAATGGCAAACCGGCGGTCATTCTGGGCATCCAGAAGCAGCCGGGTGCCAATACCCTGGAACTGACCGACCGGTTGGACACCCTGCTGGAGGAGATACAAACCGGCTTACCCCAGGGCATGAAGATCGAACGCCACATCTTCCGCCAGGCCGATTTCATTCGCGTATCCATCGACAATCTGGCGGCGGCGCTGCGCGACGGGGCGATCCTGGTGCTGGCCATCGTCTTCGCCTTCCTGCTCTCGGCGCGGGCCACGGCGATCAGCCTGGTGGCCATCCCGCTCTCGCTGGTAGCGGCGATCCTCTCCATGAAGGCGCTGGGCGCCACCATCAACACCATGACCCTGGGCGGCATGGCCATCGCCCTGGGCGCGCTGGTGGACGACGCCATCATCGTGGTGGAGAACATCGTGCGCCGCCTGAGGGAGAACCGCCTCAAACCGCTGGAACAGCAGATCAATACAGCGCACCTGGTGTACGAGGCGACGCGCGAGATTCAGGGCTCCATCGTGTTCGCCACCCTGATCATCATGCTGGTATTCCTGCCGCTGTTCTTCCTCTCTGGCGTCGAGGGGCGGCTGATGGCGCCGCTGGGGCTGGCCTATGTGGTGTCCCTGGCCGCCTCGCTGCTGGTGGCCATCACCGTCACGCCGGTGCTGTCGGCCTTGCTGCTGCCGGGCTCGAAGATCGTGCACAACAACGTGGAGCCGCGTTTCATCCATGCCCTCAAGGCGCTTTACCGCCGTTCCCTGGATCTGGCCCTGGGCCACTGGAAAATCGTCGCCGGCATCAGCGTCCTCGCGCTGGCGCTGTCCCTGGCCGCACTGGGACTGGCCGGGCGGGCATTTCTGCCGGATTTCAACGAGGGCACGCTGACCGTGAGCATGGCCACCCTGCCCGGCACCTCACTGGAAGAATCAGACCACCTCGGGCAGATGGTGGACCGCATCCTGCTCTCCCACCCCGAGGTGGTGAGTTCGGCGCGGCGCACCGGCCGTGCCTCCGGCGATCCGCACGCGATGGATATTTCGGCTTCCGAGATCGAGGTGACGCTGAAACTGGGCAAGCGCGACAAGGAGGACTTCCTCGCCGCCTTGCGCGCGGATTTCGCCAGCGTGCCGGGCACCCAGATCATCGTCGGCCAGCCCATCTCGCACCGCATCGACCACATGCTGTCGGGCAGCCGCTCCAACATCGCCGTGAAGATCTTCGGCGCGGAGCTGGCCGAATTGCAGCGCCTGACGCAGCAGATCAAGGGCGTGGTGCAGAAGGTGCCGGGGGCAGTGGATGTCACCGACGAGCAGCAGACCGACATTCCGCATCTCACCATCCGTTTCCAGCGCGACGCGCTGGCGCGGCACGGCCTCTCTGTGCGCGAAGTGTCCGAAGCCATCGAAACCGCCTTTTCCGGGATGCCAGTGAGCCAGATACGGGAGGGGCAGGCGGCCTACGATCTGGTGCTGCGATATGATCCGGCGGCACGGGCGAATCTGGAAGCGGTCCGCACCACGCTCATCACCACCGCCGATGGCGCGCGCCTGCCGTTGTCGGCGCTGGCCGACATCCGCAACGACCGGGCGCCGTATTCCATCAGCCGCGAAAACGTGCAGCGCAAGATGGTGGTCATGGCCAACGTGGCGGGGCGCGACCTGGCCGGAGTGGTGGCCGACATCCGCAAACAGGTCGCGGCGGAAGTGAAACTGCCCGCAGGCTACCACGTCGAATACGGAGGCCAGTTCGAAAGTGCGGAAGCCGCTTCGCGCACCCTGTTGCTGCTCGGCGCGGCAGTGACTGTAGGCATCTTCCTGCTGCTGTTCATTGCCTTCCGCACTGCGCGCGATGCGCTGCTGGTCATGCTCAACCTGCCGCTCGCCATGATCGGCGGGGTCATCGGCGTATTCGTCGCTGGCGGCGTACTGTCGGTGGCGTCCATCATCGGCTTCATCACCCTGTTCGGCATCGCCACCCGCAATGGCGTGATGATGATTTCCCATATCCACCACCTAGTGGAGCACGAGGGCGTGCGCGATGCGGCGGAAGCGGTGAAACGCGGCGCAGAAGAACGCCTGGTGCCGATCCTGATGACTGCGCTTGCCGCCGGTCTCGCCCTGGTGCCGCTGGCGCTTGCCGCTGGCGAGCCGGGCAGCGAGATCCAGGCGCCAATGGCCATCGTCATCCTCTGCGGCCTGGCGAGCTCGACCCTGCTCAACATGATCGTCGTGCCAGCGCTGTATCTGCGCTTCGGCGCCATTCGGAAGACATTGGAAAATGTCGATATTCAGCACCGGCGCACTGATGAAGGCATCAACCCGGTCTGAGTTTTTTAATCCATCAGGAGAACACATCATGAAAAAACCGCTATTCACCTTGCTTGCTGTTTCTTGCCTCGCCATCTCCCCGCTTGCCGCCCATGCCGAAGCGACTGCAAAACCGGCTGCTGAAGCATTGCTGGCGAGCAAGAAAACTGCCGACATGACCTATCGGGAACTGATGCAGTTGCTGGATCGCTCGCTTGCCTGGATTCAGAACGGAGCCACGCTGGAGAACAAGCAACTGGTTAGGGAAGGCGTCAACCACGTCGTCAATCATCCCGCTCCCAGCCACAAACCCTGGGCGATCATGGGCAAGGCCGATCAGAATGGGTTCCAGCAAGCCTTGCTGACCTATGACAAGGTACTCGACATTCACGCCAATGAAGCACTTGCGGCAGCGGAGAAAGGTGACTGGATTGAAACCACGGCGGCGGCTTCCCGCCTGCAAACGGCATGCGTCTCCTGTCATGCGCAGTGGAAGCAGAAAGCGCAGCGCTGATTTACTTGAACCCGACTCGGCTGTTTCAGGTATCCAGACCTTGGTTGCCTGAGGCGCATCCATCATGAGCGATTGCGGCTGCCATTCGATTGACCACGCGCCACCGCCCGATCCGGGCTACCGGCGCGCGCTGTGGATTGCGCTGGCGCTGAATGCGCTGATGTTCAGCATCGAACTGCTTGCCAGCTTCGAGGCCAGATCGGTATCGCTGCTGGCTGATGCAGTGGATTTTCTGGGCGATGCCGCCAACTACGGCGTCGCCCTGTACGTACTGGGCATGGCGCCAGCATGGCGTTCGCGCACCGCATTGTGGAAGGGCTGGCTGATGGTTGGCTACGGTGTGTTCGTGCTCGGCAAATCTGCTTGGCAGTGGTCGGCCAATATCGTGCCAGAGCCGGTCATCATGGGCTGGGTCAGCCTCTTGGCGCTGGCGGTCAATGTCGGCGTGGCCGCGCTGTTATACGCTCATCGTCAGGGCGACGCGCAAGCGCGTTCGGTGTGGCTGTGCTCGCGCAACGATGCCATCGGCAATCTGGCAGTGATGGCTGCCGCTGCTGGGGTGTGGGCAACAGCGCAAGGCTGGCCAGACATCGCAGTCGCATTGGTGCTGGCGGGACTGGCTCTGAGCTCGGGCGCATCCGTGATTCGCCACGCGCGCAGGGAATTGCGCGCAGCTTGAAACATGAAACCGATTTGAGGCGTCATTGAGAAATTTTAGCTCCGCCATCTGGTCTGCCCTGGCTGCCGCCGCCTTGTTCGGTGGCAGCACGCCGCTGGTCAAGCTGCTGATTGGCGACTTGCCAGCGTTGCTGCTGGCGGGTTTGCTCTATCTGGGTAGCGGCCTTGGCCTGGCTGTTTTTCGTCTGGCGCGGGATCGTGGCTGGAAAGCCAACGGGCTGGTCTCGGGCGAATGGCGCTGGCTGGCGGCGGCCATCTTCTTTGGTGGCTTGCTGGGGCCGTTCCTGCTGGTGTTCGGCCTTGCGCGTACCGATGCGGGTGCGGCCTCGCTCATGCTAAATCTGGAGGCGGCTTTTACCGCCATGCTGGCGTGGGTGATCTTCAAGGAAAATGCCGACCGGCGCATCGTGCTGGGCATGTCGCTGATTGTCGCGGGTGGCGCAGTACTCGCTTGGCCCACCTTCAGTGGCGAAAATCCTGACTGGATTGGCCCCCTGGCCATCGCCGCTGCCTGTCTGTGCTGGGCGATCGACAACAACCTGACGCGCCGGGTTTCCGGCTCGGACGCCTTGTTCATCGCAGGCGCGAAAGGCCTGACTGCGGGCGTAATCAGCACCGGCCTTGCCATGCTGTCCGGCGCAAGCTTTCCGGCCTGGCCCACCGCAGGCGCAGCCATGGTTGTCGGCCTGGCAGGCTATGGCATCAGCCTGGCGCTCTTTGTACGCGCATTGCGCGATCTGGGCACGGCTCGCGCGGGCGCTTATTTCTCCACCGCACCTTTCGTCGGCGCGGCGCTCTCCATCCTGCTGCTGGGCGAACCCACGCCTACACCCTTCTGGCTCGCTGCCTGCCTGATGGGGGTCGGGGTCTGGTTGCATCTGACCGAGCATCACGAGCATGCGCACCGGCATGAACCTCAGGCGCACACTCACCCTCACGTTCATGATTTGCACCACCAGCACGAACACGATTTCGACTGGGATGGCAGGGAACCGCACAGTCATTCCCATAGCCATGAGACGTTAACCCACGAACACCCGCACTTTCCGGATATACATCATCGCCATGGGCATTAGGGTTCACCCAGCGGAAATTTGCTTGCCATCCATTTTCAGTGCGCCACTGGCCCGAAGGCGCCGCAATGCCCGATACAGGGCTTCATGGGACAGTCCCAGATCAGTTGCCCACGACTTGCGCGACTGGTTCAGGATAATGGTGCCGCCGATGCCTTCGGATTCGATGTAATGGGTAATTCGATCTTCAGCACGATGAAGGCTCAGGCGCTCGCATTGGGCGCGAAGTTTTCGTACCTCGCGGGCAAGGTGGGTCATCCAGGCATTTCTGAAATCAGCCACCTCATCGAGAGCCGATCGAAACGCACTGACAGGAAATTGCAGCAGGACGCCTGCCTCGGTCACGACGGCGTCACAGTGATATGCCTGATTGTCCAGGCTGGCTTCCGCAAAAAACCCGCCACGGGAGCGTTGCAGGACAACCTCCGTGCCGTTACGATCGCGGCGAACCAATCGGACCTCGCCAGAAACAACTAAAAACACATGCCGAACCCGGTCATTAATCCGAAACAGGGATTCTCCTGCCTTAAGCTCAAAGAGCTCTGCCTGTATCTCCAGTTGCGGTGGAATCAATGCCAGTCCGGGCCGGGATTCGCTCAATGCCTGCCAGTCCAATACAATTCCTTTCACACATTCCATATGATCGTAATCATACCGGCAGTTGCTCGCTGAGCATTAAAATATTGAACTCATTAAAATTGGCTCTTTTCGCAAATCGTGTTGGTAGCTCACGTAGTGAGCCACGCATAGCCAATACTGGTTGTCATGGCGCAGTTGCGCCGAGACATCCAGGAGTGGGAAATGAGGAAGCCAGAGTTGAACCGAATCACGGCGGCGT
>JAUYET010000034.1 GCA_030691265.1 Pseudomonadota bacterium | reverse complement strand
CGTGTTCGCGGAGTTGGCAAAAAACCTGATCCGCTTCGTGGCCGGAGCCACTAAACCCAGACCCGCTCATCCTAAGCCGCATCGGAAACATGGATACAAATCAACCACTTGAGGGGGGATTGCTTAAGTTGAGAGGATTGCTGTGATCATGCCTACCCACATCTTAAATAGACCGAATCCGAGCGAGCTTGCCATGTCGTTCTTCTCTTCTCGAAGACTATTCTCAGTGTCGGTCAATTTTCGTAAGTAATCGAATTTCTGCGCATCTGGAATTCTTCTGAACCCGTCAACGGAGCCGAACGTCTTTATGAACATGCTGTTCGCCATGTTTATGGCATGCCCAACCGCCATCTGAACAATCTCGTTAGCACCTTTCAGTTGACGGCATGTGGACTCGAACTCCTCGCGCGCGGCTCGGCGTTCTGGGCTCTCCTTCTTGGTTCCGAAGCCAAACATGTGACGCTTCTCCTGTGGGATAAGGCTTGGTGAGATTGATGAGGCCCAACGTAGAAGTCACCGGCGCTGCGCGGCTTTATCGCGCAGCGTCCGTGTGGACTGCCGGGTTAGGCTGGTTGCTGGGCTGCAACGATTACCAACCTTTTTTTGACTCTGGTTTTTTGTCATAAGGATTACTGACACCATCACTGTCGTTGTCGCGATACCCATAGCCGGAATTACTGCGATTGGTGGCGCCGGTGCCAGAGCTATATTCATCACGCTGGCTTCCACCCATGCTCTGCGAGCCGCGATTGTTGCTGCGATATTGATCGGGTTCGCTTTTGGTATGGCCTTGAACGTAGGTGCCGTCTTTTTTGGTGTAACCCTTGACGTATTGATCGGCGAGAACCGTGCCTGAAACAAGAACTGCGGCAACGAAGATAACTGTGCGTTTCATGTGAACCTCCAATAAATATGCCGAAAAACCGCTCGACATGTGCGGTGCCACTTAAAGCCTAACGTCTTAGGTTAACCGGGCGCGCGCGCGCCGGCAACCACGAAGTGAACCGGCATTTCGCGCGCTCCGGTTGAACCGCCAGTTAGCGATGGCAGTGCTTGTATGCTTTTCGTAGTGCGAAGCAATGCGGAACAAAACAAAAAAGCATGAACGCAGGATTTGCAACCCGTGATGCGAGACAGCAGAGAAACAAACAAAACAAAGTGCGGAACACTGGCGCATTGACAGCAAGAAAGCAGCGCGCCAGGCGGCGAAAGACTGCGAACCAAGGGGCGATGATCTCGACTTTAGCATGGTCAGAAAATAATTTGGCGCTAACGTCTTAGGTTAAGCAGCCGCGGCGCAAAGCGCCAACTACGAAGTGAACCCCGCCGGCCCGCGGTCTGCTTGAACCGCTTGTTAGGCATGGCATCAAATAATTACCTGTAATTGCGCTGTGAAATCATGGATTTCTCTTCATTTGACGGTGGCAGCAAACTTGGCATGTGCCTTGTATTTGTAAAGAGTTCATCCATATCTCCTTTGCCTGCATCCGATCAGTGTCCAACTGCTGTAGCAATTCATTTCTATTGAAATGATTGTTTGCGCCAGACGCCATCTGGCCGTTTCGAGCCATCCACTCCGCATCTTCTTCCAGAAAACACCGGCCTTCTTCGCATTGACAATAAACCTGCACTTTATTTTCCACCATCGCCCCCTCGTGACGCAGGCCAGTCTAACGGCGAGTCTCACCGTTTGGGCCTAACGCTGAAATTAAGGGGCAAGCCGGGGTTTTGGCTTGTCCCGCTTGAATGCAATGTTAGGCATGGAGGCCAACATGAACACAAAGAACGCTTGCCCATTCTGTGGATGCCATTCGACACAGGTTCTGTCACCAACAACCAGCCCGAACACATCGACGCACGCCAAAGG
>JAUYET010000038.1 GCA_030691265.1 Pseudomonadota bacterium | reverse complement strand
CGCAAAACAAATATTTAGAAGCACCCTCTCCCGCGCTGCCGCGCACCCCTCCCCCGCTTGCGGGGGAGGGGCTGGGGGAGAGGGGATGCTTCGTGCTAATTTAAATTAGGATACCTTCATGTCCATGAACCGCCGTGAATTCCTGCAATTGCTCGCCGTCGCCGCCGCCGGCGGTTTCGCGCTCGACAGCCGCCACGCACTGGCCGGTGCGCCCGCCGGGCTGTACGACGTGCCGGCTTTCGGCAACGTCTCGCTGCTGCACATCACCGATGTCCACGCCCAGTTGCTGCCGATCCATTTCCGCGAACCCAATGTGAATCTGGGTCTCGGCGCCGGCAACGGCAAAGCCCCGCATCTGGTCGGCGAAAGGCTGCTCAAGGCTTTCCATGTCAAGCCCGGTACGCTGGAAGCACACGCCTTCACCTACCTCGATTTCGAACAAGCCGCGAAAACCTACGGCAAGGTCGGCGGCTTCGCCCACCTGAAGACCCTGGTCGACAAGGTGCGCGCCTCGCGTCCCGGCTCCCTGCTGATGGACGGCGGCGACACCTGGCAAGGCTCCGCCACCGCGCTGTGGACCAAGGCGCAGGACATGGTCGATGCCTGTATCGCCCTCGGCGTCGATGTGATGACGCCGCACTGGGAAATGACTCTGGGCGCCGAACGCGTGCAGGAAATCGTCAACGGCGACTTCAAGAAAGCCGGCGTCGATTTCGTCGCCCAGAACGTGGTCACCAACGACTTCGGCGACCAGGTGTTCAAGCCCTACGTGATCAAGAACATCAACGGCGTCCAGGTCGCCATCATCGGCCAGGCCTTCCCCTACACCCCGATCGCCAACCCGCGCTGGATGGTGCCGGACTGGTCGTTCGGCATTCGCGACGATTCCATGCAGAAGTTCGTCGACGAAGCCAGGGCCAAGGGCGCCAAGGTCGTCGTCGTGCTGTCCCACAACGGCATGGACGTCGATATCAAGATGGCCAGCCGCGTCACCGGCATCGACGCCATCTTCGGCGGCCATACCCATGACGGCGTGCCGCAGCCGATCCAGGTCAAGAACGCCAAGGGCGTCACCTTGGTCACCAATGCCGGCTCCAACGGCAAGTTCCTCGGCGTCATGGACTTCGACGTCGCCGGCGGCAAGATCAAGGGCTGGAAGTACCGCCTGGTGCCGGTGTTCTCCAACCTGCTCGCGGCCGACAAGAAGATGGACGCGCTGATCGCCAAGATTCGCAAGCCTTACGAAGCCAAGCTGAGCGAGAAGCTGGCCGTCACCGAAGATCTGCTCTATCGCCGCGGCAACTTCAACGGCACCTACGACCAGATGATCTGCGACGCGCTGATGAAGGTGAAAGGCGCCGACGCCGCCTTCTCGCCAGGCTTCCGCTGGGGCACCAGCCTGCTGCCGGGCGATGTCATCACGATGGAACAACTGATGGACCAGGTCGCCATCACCTACCCGCAGACCTCGCTGACCAACATGACCGGCGAAACCATCAAGACCATCATGGAAGACGTCTGCGACAACCTGTTCAACGACGACCCGTACTACCAGCAGGGCGGCGACATGGTGCGCGTCGGCGGCATCCAGTACAGCGTCACCCCGAACGCCGGCATCGGCAAGCGCATCGGCGACATGACCCTGAAAGGCAAGCCGGTCGATGCCAAGAAGACCTACAAGGTCGCCGGCTGGGCGCCGGTGGGCGAGAACGCCAAGGGCGCGCCGATCTGGGAAGTGGTGGCCGAATACCTGCGCGACGTGAAGGTCGTCAAACAGGTCAAGCTGAACCAGCCGAAGGTCATCGGCATGGGTAAAAACCCGGGGATGATTGTTTGATTCGGGTTGCTTGAAGTGTCCAAAGAAGGGGGGCGTGAGCTCCCCTTTTTCATGGGCATCCGGAACGTGGCCATCCCCTCTTGCCACGCCTTCAAGGACAATTCCGGAATCGTCCCCGGCACTTTTTCCCTATCGACATGACCCATAACACCATCCGCGCCCGACTGGCCTTCTCATTCAAGGCCGAGGCATACCAACTCGACGCCACCATCGACCTGGATCGTTACTCCGGGGAAATCGGCGAGGCGCCCAACTTCCACCTGCTCCTCGCCAAGGCGGGCGGGATCGATCCTTATTCCTATCTCTACGATGCGCTGGAATCCCACGACATCGAGTTCTCCGAAGCAACGGGAAGCGCCGCCCTGAGTTGCCGCGATGGCCGCTTCGACTGGCCGCAATTCGAGCTGCACCGTCAAGATGACCAGGATATGCAGGTTGTCAGTGCGATCGCGGAACGGACGCTTGGGGTGCGAGACCTGGAGCAACGCGCGGACCTCAAGGCCGCCTTGCTGGCGGCCTATCGGGCGGGGCAGGGGGCCGTTTGACCTATATGACCTTGCAGATTCGGCCAGCAACGCCCCTCATGACCATTGGCAGGCTCTGGCAATACAATGCAGCAGCTCAAAGCGGGCCGCTTCTTGCTGCCAGACCGTTAGTCTCTGACTGTGGCATTGGGTCAAAAACAAAGGAAACACATCATGAGCGCCATCTTGATCGAGCATGTGAAGGCCAGTGAATTACCCGAGTCCTGGCGGGCTAGGCTAGCCATTACAAGGGACGCACAGGTGACCGTGCGAATAGAGGAAGAACCTGCCGCCATGGACGACACCACTTCGGCCTTCGGAATGTGGCGCGACCGGGATGATCTTGCCGATGTCGCGAGCTATGCGCGTCGCTTGCGTGCGCCGCGCTTTGAACGTGAATAGAGTCGCCTGATGCTGGTCGATACCGATGTGCTGATCTGGTATCTGCGCGGACATGAAAAGGCCGCACGTTTTCTGGACAACCTGCAGGAACTCAAGCTCTCGGCCATCACCTGGATGGAACTGGTGCAGGGCTGCCGCAACCGGCAGGAGTTGGAACGGCTCAAGAAGGATTTCAGCCGCCGCCAGGCGGTAATTCTCCCGGTTTCAGACGCCATTTCAGAGCGGGCGATGGCGCTGATGGAAACTCATTTCCTGGGCGACGGCCTGCTACTCGCCGATGCTCTCATTGCTTCTACCGCCATCGAGCACACCCTCACACTCAGCAGCGCCAACAGTCCGCGTAGGGCGGAAAAGCGCAGCGCCTTCCGCCAACGCTCGGTGCATACGGCGGAAGTCGCTGCGCTTTTCCGCCCTACGTTAGCTGTGAGGCTGGCCTTATCTGCCCGAGAACTTCGAGCACTTTGATCTTCAGGATTTCAGTCTCAACAGACTGAGTGCCATAGCTCGCGGCTTCCAGTAAATCGATCAACGCCTCCAGTCCCTCCGCGCGCAGTGCTCCCCGTTCGCGCCAAACGCCCAGGGTGGCGGCGGGAGGCGTTCCGGGTTTCAGACTGAAACTGCGCACGGCCTGGATCAGGGCGGGCAGGTCGTTGCTGTTGGCGATGGCCTTCAGGCTGCGGCGGCGAGCGAGACGCCAGCGCAGGGCGCGCCAAGCCAGGTGCGCCAGAAAGGCCAGCGCGCTTAATCCAACCGCGCCGATCCCGCCCCAGATCAGTTTTTTGTGCAGCGGGTCGATGATTTCCAGCGTGCGGCCCGGCAGCGTCAGCGTTTGCATGCGGCCGCTGGCCGGGTCGAACCAGGGCAGGGCGATGTTGGGAAAAACCAGCGCGCCGGTCCGGTCGGGCACGGCGTAGAGCGTGACGGCATGGCGCGGCGTGGCGTCGTCGGGGGTTTCCGGCGGCAGGGCTTCGACGCTGGGTGGATAGAGCTGGAGCCGGGGATGCCCGACCAGTTGCAGCGCCAGCAGGGTTTTGATCGCCGTCGGGCTGTAGCCGCCGCTGATCTCGATGCGCCAGGCCAGCGGGCGGTTGATCGGCCAGGTTTCCGGCAGCGGGCCGGCGCTGAGTTTGGCTTGTCCTACCGCCGCTTCCGCCGGCAGCCAGGCAGGAACCGCGGCGGCGCTCAGGGTTGCTGACGGCGGCGGAAAACGCAGGCGTTGACCGAACTTGCCGGCTTCCAGCATGGGCAGGGCGAGATCGAGCGGACCGGCGGCGGTGGCCAGCAGCGACCAGTGCCAGCGGTGCGCGGTGCAGGTTTCGGTCTTGCCCGCCGCGTCGTGTTCCACCTCCATTTGCTGTTCGCCCAAGGGCCGCAGATAGACGCCTACACGCGTCGGCAGCAGCGGGCGTTTCCACTCCAGACTGCCGTCGTCGCAGACTTCCAGTGTCAACCGGGTCGGCTGGCGGACAGTGGGCGCGGCCGGCTCGGTGCTCAGGCTGAATCGGATTTTGGGCACGTTTTCCGATTCGCCATCGACCTGAACCGTGGGCGCGCGGCCGGGCAGGCCGAGATTGGGTAGGCCGAGACCGGGCAGCACGAACTTGCCGGTGCGCAGCGGGTAGAGCGTCAGGGTCAGTTGTTCGGCCTGGTCGCTGCGGTTCAGGTTGCGGCCCTGGATTTCAAAGTCGGCCGCCAGCGGTTTCAGGTCGAGGCCTTCCAGCATGCCGGGACCGGCGTTGAGGGTCAGCGTCAGCGGTTCGCCGAGGGCGATGCGCGGGCGGTCGATCTGGAAGGCGGGGGCGGCGTGGGCTGGGGCATGGAGAAAGTACGCCAGGCCGCATGCGCAAATTGCAGTGACAAAGCTGTTTTTGAACCGACTTACGGTGGTCTCAAAATATCCGTCATCCCCGCGCATGCGGGGATCCAGGTAGTTAATTTTTCTGGGTTCCCGCCTTCGCGGGAATGACGAGCGGAGGCGCGCGCGCGGTGGCCTTACCACGGCGCCAACTCCATCGGTTTATCACCCATTACCGCATCCTGCTTCAACAGCCCTTGCAGCAACACGCGCGGCCGATCATCGAGCAGTTCGAGCTTCTTCAGGCCGGATTGCAGGCGGCGGGCGTCGGCTTCGGCGCGTTGTTCGGGCGTTTGTTCTGCTGTTAGACGCGCACCCTGGGCAGCCGCAGTGCGATCCACCAGCACGCCGGCTGGCGTGGCTTCGAGTTCCTTCACCGCGTTGTCGCTGTGCCAATCCAGGTTGACCTGGCCTTGCATCAACTGACCACGGCGGCCGCGCAGGTCGCTGGCGGCGGGGTCGTCGCTGCGCAAGCGGGCGGCCTGGCGTTCCGCTTCGGCCAGGTTGGCGGCGGCGCGGGCGTCGTTGGGACGGGCTTGCAGGATGGCCCGATAGGCCTCGACGGCGGTCTGCCAGCGGCCCAGGCCGTAGTGCGCGCCGCCCAGGTTGTAGAGCGCGTCCAGGCGTTGTTTCTCATCCCGCGCCAGCAATAGCGCGGCGCTGAAGGCGCGGGCGGCGGCGGCATAGTCGCGCAACTTCCAGGCGGCGGCGCCGGCCCCCATCTGCCCGACATAGCCGCCCTGGCGGGTGTAATGCGTTTGCGCTTCCGCATAGCGACCCGACTGCCAGGCTTGCCAGGCCAGATCGGCTTCCGCCGCCTTGGCTGCATTTGCCGCATTTGTCTCCGGCGGCAGCAACAAGGCGAGCAGGAAAAGAGGCAGTGCGCGCGGCAGCGCTTTCGGCAAATTGGCAAGCAGAAACAGCGCCAGTGCAGCCGCCAGCGGCGCATGGAACAGCGCTTGCCAGGCCCGCGCCTGTTCCGGCGGCAAGGCGTCGCCGGGCAGGCGGGCGATGCCGCTGTCGTAAAGCGCGGCCCAGTCGCCGTCGCCATCCTGCACGCCGGCATAGCGTCCGCCGCCGGTCAGCGCTTGATAGGAATCGACCGCCGGCCGGCTGACGACCTGGGCGCCGTCGCGTTCGGCGTAGCCGCCATCCGGCAACGGAACCGGCGCGCCGGTTGCGCTGTTGAGGCCGAGGATGAACAGGGGAATGCCGGCCTGGGCGAGTTTGCCGGCGCTGACTCGGGCCGCATCGCCGGCAGTGCCAGCCAGGCTGTCGGCGTCCGCGTCGGTCAATAGCAGCACGGCGCGATGGGTGGATTTGTCTGCGTTCAGCGTCGAGGCCGCCAGATCGAGCGCCGCCACCAGATTAGTACCCTGCGCCTCGATCAAGTCGGGCCCGGCCTGCTGTACGGCGCGGGCGAACAGGGCGGCATCGTCGGTCGGCGGCAGCAGCAGGCCGGCATTGCCGGCGTACAGGATCAAGCCCAGCCGCTCGCCGTGCAGGCGTGCGGTCAGGTCGGCCAGTTCCAGCCTGGCGCGGGCGAGGCGGTCGGGAACGATGTCGGCGGCGGCCATCGAGGCGGACACATCCAGCACCACCATCACCGTCATGGCATGGCGCGCGGCGGTCTGGCCATCGGCTTGCGCTTCCAGCGGCAGGCGCGGCCCGGCGGCGGCCACGGCCAGCAGCAGCCAGGCCAGGAGATCGAACACGCGGCGCCAGTTGCGCACATTGGCGTGGCCTGTTTTGACCATCGCCCAGGGCGCCAGATGCGGGTCGGCCCAGTGCGCGATCCGGCGGCGACGTCGCCAGGCAAGCCAGGTCAGCAGTAGCGGGGCCAAAACCAGCAGGCCGCCCCAGGGCGTCGCCCAGTCGAGTTGCGCCAGCCAGGCGCTCAGGCTGGCGATCACGCGCCCTGTCTCCGGATGCTCAACACGCGCGCCAGTAGCAGGCCGGCCGCCGCCAGGGCCAGCGGAAGCCCGTACCACTCGCGAATTTCCCGCTGGCGGGCGGGGCGGGCCAGGGTCTTTTCGAGTCGGTCGATGGCGCGGATGACCGACTCCGCGTCTTCCGCGGTGCGCACGAAACCATGTTGGCCGCCGGTCAGGCGGGCGATCTCCGCCAGCGCGGGTTGCGCGTCGGTCGGTGCCTGCGCCTCCCGGCCTGCGGCGAACAGGTCGCTGCCGACTTGCAGGGTGTGGATGGCGACGCCGGTTTGCCGCGCCACCGCCACCGCCTCGGCCGGCGTCAGGTCGCCGGTATTGGAGGCTTCGCCGTCGCTGACCAGGACGATGGCCGGCCGCAGCCTGCCTTGCCGCACTTCCTTCAACGCCAGGCCGAGGGCGTCGCCCAGCGCCGTGTTTTCGCCGGCCATGCCGACTTGCAGGCGCTCGATCTGGGCCAGCACGTGGGCGTGATCGAAGGTCGGCGGCGTCAGCGTCGCGGCCTGTGCGCCGAACACCAGCAGGCCGATGCGGTCATGCGGACGGGCCGTGACAAAGCGTTCCAGCACGCTTTTGAGCACCGCCAGACGCGACGTTTTGCGGCCGGCGAGTTCGAAGTCGTCGATGCTCATGGTCAGCGAGGTGTCGACGATCAGCGCGATGTCGCGGCCTTGCGGCGGCGTGATCCAGTCGCCAACCTGCCGGGGCTGCGCCAGGGCGACGATGAGCAGCAGAAAGGCGAGAGATTGCAACAGCAAAGGCGCGCGCGGGCTGGGCGGCGCGGCCTGGCCGCCAGCAGCCAGATGCGGATGCCGCAGCAGCCATGCGCCGGCCTCGCCCAGCGCGCCCCGACGCCAGGCCAGCGCCGCCCAGAGCAGGGGCAGTGGCAACAGGAAAAGCAACAGGGGCTGGGCGAGTTGCATGGATTCAGCGCCGAGTAGGGTGCGCCATGCGCACCGTTGCACGTGGATCGGTGCGCATGGCGCACCCTACTTCCTGGCACAGCCGAGCCAGAGTTGCGGCGGCATCGTCTTGCGGCGGTCCGAAGCGCAGGCGATCCAGTTCGGCCTGCCAGGCGGGTGCAGGTTGGATGCCCTGCGCGCGGACCCAGGCAGCCAGTTGTTCAGCAGCCAGTGCGGTATCGGGCAGGCGGGCGATCTGGTGCAGCTTCCGCAGCGGCGTTCCGCGTCGCCATAGCCACACTGCCAGCGCCAGCAGCAGCAAAGCGCCGACTATCGACAGTGCGGGCAGCAGGAAATCCGGCCCGGCCGGCAATGCCGGCGGCGCCATCGGCTCGATCAGCGGCGCGAGGGTTTTGTGCGGATCAGGCATGGCCGTGCAGCACCGGAATCAGGTCGTCGATCTCGCTGCCCAGATCCAGGCAGCGCACGCCGGCGCGGGTGAACAGCGCGTCGGTATTGGCGCGGCGCGCGGCGAAGGCGGCGGCGTGGCTGGCGCGGGCGGCGGCGCTGCCGGTATCCAGCCAGCGCACATTGCCGTCGTCGATGCTCTGAAAGCGCGCCAGGCCGACATCGGGCAATTCGATTTCCGCCGGATCGCTGATGCGGATGGCGAGCAGGTCGGCGCGTTCGGCCAGATGCGCCAGCGTCGCCGCGTGGCTGGCGTCGAGCCAGGCGAAGTCGCTCACCAGCAGCAGCCGGGTGCCGCGCGGCAATTCGGCGGCGAGGCGATGCAATCGGTCGCCGTCATGCAGCGCTTCGCCGGCTTCGGTCGGCAGCGGCGGGCAGGGCGCGGCGAAGGCGCCGATCAATTCGAGGATGCCGGCGCGGCCGTGGCTGGGCGGCAAGCTGCGGTCGCGCCGGGGTTTCGTGCGGGGTGTCGTGCGGGGTGTCGTGCTATCCCACAGCGTCGCACCCACCGCGATGTTGCGTTCGGCGGCGGCGAAGGCGGCCAGCGCCGCGACGCGGGCGGCCTGGGCAACCTTCAGCCTGCGACGGGTGCCGAAGCGCATGCTCGGGCCGCGATCCAGCGCCAGATGCAGCACCGGCTGGCGTTCTTCGCGATAGATTTTGACGAAGGGATGGCCGAGGCGGGCGGTGGTGCGCCAGTCCATGTCGCGCAGATCGTCGCCGGGGACGTAGGGCCGCGCCTCCTCGAAATCGAGGCCGCGCCCGAGCCAGGCCGAAGGCCAGTCGCCGGCATGATGGTCGTGCACCTCGCGCCGGCTGGCGGCGCGCGCCAGGTGGGCGGCCTGGGCGGCGAGGGTGGCGATCTCGGCGGCGGAAAGGAGCGGGGCTCCGTAGGTTGGGCAAAGCGCAGCGTGCCCAACAGGGTTGTTGGGCACGCCTACGGCTTTGCCCAACCTACGAAATATCGCTTTCAAGGCGCCGGCACCGCTTCCAGCAGGCCGGCGATGAGGGCGTCGCGGGTGAGTTTGTTCAGCCGCGCATCCAGGCTGAGCAGGATGCGGTGGCGCAGCACGTCGGGGGCGATCTCGCGTACATCGTCCGGCGTCACGTAATCGCGGCCGTTGAGATAGGCCAGCGCCGTCGATGCGTGCGCCAGCGCCAGCGAGGCGCGCGGGCTGGCGCCGACTTCCACGGCGTTGGCCCATTCCGGACGTAACTGGCCGGGGTCGCGGCTGGCGCGCACCAGCGCGACCATGTAGTTCTCCACCGCTTCGGCCAGATGCACTTGCGCGACTTCCCGCCGGGCGGCCAGCACGGTGGCGACGTCGATCACTTCAGCCAGATGCGGGCGCCCATCGGAGAGATGCAGACGACGATCTCGGCGCAGGATTTCCAACTCCTCGTCCTGGCTCGGGTAATCCAGCATCACATGCAGCAAGAAGCGGTCGAGCTGCGCTTCCGGTAGCGGGTAGGTGCCGGCCTGTTCGATCGGGTTCTGCGTCGCCATCACCATGAACACCTCGGGCAGGGCGCGGGTTTCGCCGCCGACGGTGATCTGGCGTTCCTGCATCGCTTCGAGCAACGCCGATTGCACCTTGGCCGGGGCGCGGTTGATCTCGTCGGCCAGCACGATGTCGTTGAACAGCGGACCCTGGACGAAGTGGAAACGCGATTCACGCGGGTCGTAAATGTCGCTGCCGGTGAGGTCGCCGGGCAGCAGGTCGGGGGTGAACTGGATGCGGCGGAACTGGGCATGCACGCCGCCGGCCAGCGTTTTCACCGCCGTGGTCTTGGCCAGACCGGGCAGGCCTTCGACCAGCACATGGCCGCCGGCCAGCAGGCCGATGACCAGCCGGTCGAGCAGCTTGGTCTGGCCGACGATGACCGAGGACAACGCCTGGCGCAGCGCCAGGATGCGCGGCTGCATCGGTTGTTGCGGCTGCATCAGTGCTTCGCCGGTTTGCTGGCAAGTTCATTTGCCTTGAAACCGCCCTTTTTCTTCCAGCCCTCAAGGCCGTCCTGCAACACCTTGACGTTGTCCCAGCCGAGCAGACGCATGGCGAACACCGCCTGGGCGGAGAGCGAGCCGGAGTTGCAGTAGATCACCACCATCTTGTCGCGCGGAATTTCGCTGCGGCGGCCGGGAATTTGACGCCACTCGATGTTGATGGCGCCGGGGATGTGCTCTTTGGCGAACTGGGCGGCGTCGCGGGCATCCACCACGAACACTTTTTTCCAGTCCTCGGCGGGAATCTGTTCCGGCCAGATCAGGCTGCTGCCGTACTCGTTGAAGTCCATGTACTCCTCGATGGCCTTGGCCACCGGCGCGGGATCGGCTGCCAGGGCGGGGGCGGCGCCCAGCAGCAAGGCGGCGGAAAGGAACAAGGCTTGCAGGGAATGGCTTGAGCGCATGGCGATCTCCAGGTGGTGGGTTGCGGGAGAATATAGGGGGTGGATAGCGATGACCATGAGTCAATCCAACCATGACGGAATGGGCTTTCCTGCCCGTTCCGGTCACCGGCGGCAGGCCGCTATCCACGGGGGTTTTCGTGAATTCGCGGGGTAAAATTCGCACTGGATAAAACGCTCGAATACCTATGCACGACACCCTGCCCTTGTTGCTCGCCACGGATTTCCCCGCCCTGCGCCGGAGCCGGCTCGCCACCCTGCAAGTCAACCTGGGCTACCGCTGTAACCAGAGCTGCCTGCATTGCCACGTCAACGCCGGCCCGAACCGCAGCGAGGCGATGGATGACGCCAACGTGGAACGCATCCCCCGGGTGCTGGCGGCGCGCGGCTTGGCCGCGCTGGATCTCACCGGCGGCGCGCCCGAGCTGCATCCGCGCTTCCGCTGGCTGGTGCAAACGGCTCGCGAACTGGGCGTGAAGGTGATCGACCGCTGCAATCTCACCGTCCTGTCCGAGCCGGGCCAGGCAGATCTGGCCGATTTTCTGGCCGATCAAGGCGTCGAAGTGGTGGCCTCGCTGCCCTGCTACCTGGAAGAAAACGTCGACGGCCAGCGCGGCAAGGGCGTGTTCGAGCGCAGCATCGCCGGTCTCCAGCGGCTCAACGCGCTGGGCTATGGGCGTGGCCTGAACCTGCATCTGGTCTACAACCCCAGCGGCCCCAGCCTGCCGCCGGCCCAGGCCGGGCTGGAGGCGGCTTACAAGAAAGAACTCGAAGCCCGCTATGGCATCGTCTTCAACCGGCTCTATTCGCTGGCCAACATGCCCATCCTGCGCTTTGGCAGCACCCTGGTTTCAAAAGGCCAGTTCGCCGCTTACATGGCGCTGCTCAAGGTCAGCCACAGCCCGGCCAATCTGGATCAGGTGATGTGCCGCGAACTGCTCAGCGTGGACTGGCGCGGCCGCCTGTACGACTGCGATTTCAATCAGATGCTGGGCCTGCCGCTGCCGGGCGCCGCCACGCTGGCCGACTTGCTGGCCGTGGATGTCGCCGAGCAGGCCATCCGCGTGGCCGACCATTGCTACGGCTGCACCGCCGGCCAGGGCAGCAGTTGCGGCGGCGCGCTGGGTTGAAGACGCCAGCTAAAAAACTTTCCATCGTCGTGCCGGTGCTGAACGAGGCGGCGGGCATCGTCGCCGTCCTGACCCCGCTGCAAACGCTGCGCGCGGCGGGCCACGAGGTCATCGTGGCCGACGGCGGCAGCACCGACGCCACTCCGGCCCTGGCCGCGCCGCTTGCCGACCGGGTTGTCGCCGCGCCGCGCGGCCGCGCCCGGCAGATGAACGCCGGGGCGGCGCTGGCCGGCGGCGGCAGCCTGCTGTTTCTGCATGCCGATACCCGCCTGCCGGAGAACGCGCCGGCCCTCGTCGCGGCGGCGTTGAGCGGGCATGTCTGGGGCCGTTTCGATGTGCGCATCGCGGGGCGTTCCCGCTGGCTGCCAGTCATTGCGGCGTTGATGAACCGGCGTTCCCGCCTCACCGGCATCGCCACCGGCGACCAGGCCATCTTCGTTACCCGCGCCGCCTTCGACGCGGCCGGCGGCTTCCCGGATCAGCCGTTGATGGAAGACATCGAACTGTCGAAACGCTTGCAGCGACTCGGTCCGCCGGCCTGTCTCGGCGAACGCGTGATCACTTCCGGGCGGCGCTGGGAGCGGCACGGCGTCTGGCGCACCATCCTGCTCATGTGGCGGCTGCGCTTCGACTACTGGCGCGGCGTGCCGGCGGCGCGGCTGGTCACGCAGTATTACCGCGATGCCTGACGAGCTTCACGATGAGCAAGGTGGCTGGCAGCAAATGCCAAAACACATCGAAAATATCCAGCGGCTTGGTCAGTGCGCCATCCGCCAGCATGCGCATTTTTTCGACCAGATGCGGCTCCGGCACGAACGGCGCGCCCAACATGAAGACCGTCATAACCAGCAGCAACGGAAGCGGGAATCTATCGATGAACTGCATGTGCAAACCTTTGGTCGATTGGTCGATTGGTCGAGCGAGCGGTGACGGGCGGGAAGATTCCGTCACTCGGTTGCGTCACTCGGCGGCGTCCCGATTTTCCCCTGAAATCCATCCCATGAAACCCGTCCGCATCGTGATCTTCGCCAAGGCGCCGGTGCCGGGCCGGGTCAAGACCCGGCTGATCCCCGCGCTGGGCGCGGCGGGCGCGGCGCGGCTGGCGGCGCGCATGCTCGATCTGGCTCTGGAACAGGCGCTGGAGGCCGCCGTCGGGCCGGTGGAACTGTGCATGAGCCCGGCGCCGGGGGTCGCTGCATGGGCGGCCATCCCGCTGCCGGCGGCTATCGAAACCAGCGATCAGGGCGAGGGCGACCTGGGCGAACGCATGGCCCGCGCCGCGCGCCGGGTCATCGAAAACGGCGAGTCCGTGCTGCTGATCGGCACGGATTGCCCGCAACTGACCGCCGCACGCCTGAGCGAAGCTGCTGCGCGCCTGGCCGAGCATGAGGCCGTGCTGCATCGCGCCGAAGATGGCGGCTATCCGCTGCTGGGCTTGCAGGCCTTCGATGCCAGCCTGTTCGAGGACATCCCCTGGAGCACCTCGGCGGTGGCCGATCTGACCCTGGCCCGCATGCGGGCGTTGAAGTGGCGCGTATGGCTGGGCGACGCGCTCCACGACATCGATGAAGCGGCCGATCTCGTCCATTTGCCGGCGCACCTGCGCGCTGCAATGCAACTTCATCGGGAGTAAGCAAGATGACCTTGACCCTCGCACTGGTCCTGCTCGGCGCCCTCTGGCTGGCGTGGAGCAACGGCGCCAACGATAATCCTAGAAACCTCAGTTGACCGCTCCTTAGCCCTTGAGAGACCGCATGTACTCTACGTTCAGAGCCTTCGATGACGTTCACCATTTGGGTGAGACCGCTACGCGCCCGATTGCACGGTTTTCGGGCCGCCCGTCCGCGTT
>JAUYET010000033.1 GCA_030691265.1 Pseudomonadota bacterium | reverse complement strand
GGACTTGGAAATTACTAAAGTCCCCATTCGTAGGTCGGAAAAGCGAAGCGCCTTCCGACAACGCTCGGTGCATACGGCGGAAGGCGCTGCGCTTTTCCGCCCTACATTTAAACGGTACGTTTGTAATTTCCCGCTCCCTTATCGGGTTGTCACACCCACCCACGAGATGTAGTGGCGCGTGATTTCGCGGCATGGCGCCGTTGGGCAATGTCGGGCGAAGCGCGAAAGCGAAGCGTGCCCAACGAACCGGCTGATTGACGCCACGACCAGCTTCCGCCGCGAAGCTTTCCATCCCCGTTGAAGGGTGGGAAAATTACAGCCAGTTAAGTATTGATTCGAGGCGGCCATGATCGACAAAGACGGTTACCGGCCGAACGTGGGCATCGTCATCTGCAATGCGCGCAACGAGGTTTTCTGGGGAAAACGGATACGCCAGAACTCCTGGCAGTTTCCCCAAGGCGGCATCAAGTATGGCGAAAGCCCCGAACAGGCGATGTACCGCGAACTGATGGAAGAAGTGGGCTTGGCTCAGGAGCACGTGCGCATTCTTGGACGCACCCGCAACTGGGTGCGCTATGACGTACCGCGCGACTGGATGAAACGGGAATGGCGCGGACATTACCGCGGCCAGAAGCAGATCTGGTTTTTGCTGCGTCTGGTGGGCCGCGATTGCGACGTCAAACTACGCGCCTCCGATCACCCTGAATTCGATGCCTGGCGCTGGCATGCCTATTGGGCGCCGGCGGAGGATGTTGTCGAGTTCAAGCGCGAGGTCTACCGTACAGCACTGAGCGAACTGGAACGCTACTTGAGCAGCACCGGCGCGGAACATCAGCGCGTTTGCCACCCGTACATGCTGGCCATGCGCACGCACGGCATCGGGCGTACTTGAATGAGCATTTATTTTCCTGATTAGCAAACTGCCTCAGTAGTAGGTTGGGCAAAGCGCAGCGTGCCCAACATTGCAACGGGTTGTTGGGCACGCTGCGCTTTGCCCAACCTACACTTGCTAATCAGGTTTCTTTTAGCCACACCTTCCTGGCTTCGGATCCTCCGACCAGATCACACACCGAGCGAGCTTTATCGTGAGCAGAAACTACAACGTCATCCCCACCGCTCCCCTGCAAAAGGGCGCCACTTTCCATAAACCGCGTCAGGCGCTGCCCGAGCAAGTGGGCCTTGAACAGCCGGCCGCCAATGTGATGACCGATTTCACCGTCGTCACCGCGTACACCATCTTCCCGCTGGAAACCATCGAAGCCGCACGCGCCAAGATGATCCATCGCGGCGTGCGCATGTTGCTGGTGGTTGACGACCAGAACCACATCCTGGGGCTGATCACCTCTTCCGATCTGACCAGCGAAAAACCCATGCAAGTGGTTCAGGCCCAGGGCATACGCCACTCCGACGTGATGGTGAAAGACATCATGACACCGCGCGAGAAGCTCGAAGTCCTGTGCATGGACGAACTGCAGAAAGCCTGTGTCGGCGATATCGTCGCCACGCTCAAGACACATGGCCGCCAGCACGCCCTGGCGGTAGAGCGCACGCAGGATCGCAGCCAGATTCTGCGCGGCATGTTCTCGGTCTCGCAGATCAGCCGCCAACTCGGCGCCCATGTCGAAACCGCTGGGGTCGCCGGCACTTTTGCCGAACTGGGCATCGAACTCGGCCGTCGCTAGCGTGAAACTGCTTACGCATAACCCAGACCAACGGGGATGACATGTCCGTGCTTCGCAGTCTGATCTTTATCTCGCTGACGCTGTCATCGTCGGCCGCCTACGCACAGCAGCCCGCATGGCCGCAACCGCCGGTCTGGCCTGTGATTACGTTCTGGCCGATGCCCTTCCCAACACCTTTCTGGCCCTGGCCGATGCCGGTCTGGAGTTATCCGCCCGCCCCGATCACCGTCCCCACACCACTCCCCGCGCCGCTCCCCGCGCCAAGCCAGGAAACAACTGCGCCGCCCACGCCGCAAGCTACGGAGATAACCAGAGAGGTCATTTCGGCTCCGGCTGCCTCGCTTCCTGGCGACAAAATGGCCGAGTCGCCCGCCGCGCCCCCCATTCTGGAAATCCCGCCCGCACCCGCTGCGTCCGTCGAAGCACCTTCAGAAAAACCTGTCGAGGCAGTCAACCGGCCCGCCGCAAAGCAAACACCCATCAAAAAACCCAAAGTCGGCCGCAAGCCGTCCAAAACGCCGCGCAAGCTGTGCTGGAAAGATGGCCGCCTCGATGTCTGCCCGTGACGCATCATCCGGCCCGCCGCAAAAATCCAGCGTCACTACCCAAGCGGGTAGGCCTCACCCAGCCATATCCCGAGTAAAATGATCAAGTAAACAACGGGATTGAAATAGCGTTGATCGCCTTCATCTAGCCGCAAGGCATCAAAGATTTCCTTTCTCCCCATTTTTCTCCAACTCAGAGGTCAGACCATGTCGGTTTCCACGTCGATTTCCATTGAACAAGTGCAGGCTGCACTTAAAGAACTCATCGATCCCAACACCCAGAAAGATTTCATCGCCACCAAATCAGCCCGCAACATCAAGGTCGATGGCGGCAAAGTCAGCCTCGACGTCGTGTTGCCCTACCCCGCCAAGATGGTGATGGGCCAAATTGGCAAGATGGTCGAAGACAAGATCAAGACCCTCGCCGGCGTCGAAAGCGTGCAGACCAGCATCGCCTGGAAGATCGTCGCCCACAGCGTGCAGAAGGGCGTCAAGCTGATTCCCGGCGTCAAGAACATCATCGCCGTCGCCTCGGGCAAAGGCGGCGTCGGCAAATCCACCACCGCCGTCAACCTGGCCCTGGCGCTGGCTGCCGAAGGCGCCAATGTCGGCATGCTCGATGCCGATATCTACGGCCCCTCGCAGCCCACCATGCTCGGCATCACCGGCCGCCCCGAGTCGCCCGACGGCCAGAATCTGGAACCCATGCTGGGCCACGGTCTACAGGCCATGTCCATCGGCTTCCTGATCGACGTGGAAACACCCATGGTCTGGCGCGGCCCGATGGTCACCCAGGCGCTGGAACAACTGCTCAACAACACCAAGTGGAAAGACCTCGATTACCTGATCGTCGACCTGCCGCCCGGCACCGGCGACATCCAGCTCACCCTGGCGCAGCGCGTGCCGGTCACCGGCGCGGTCATCGTCACCACGCCGCAGGACATCGCCCTGATCGACGCCCGCAAAGGCCTGAAGATGTTCGAGAAAGTCGGCGTGCCTATCCTCGGCGTGGTGGAAAACATGAGCCTGCACATCTGCTCCCAGTGCGGCCATGAAGAACGCATCTTCGGCGAAGGCGGCGGCGAGCGCATGTGCAAGGACTACGGCAACGAATTCCTCGGCGCGCTGCCGCTAGACATCCGCATCCGCGAAGAAACCGACTCCGGCAGGCCCACCGTGGTGGCGGAACCGGAATCCCGCATCGCCGAGATTTATCGTCAAATTGCGCGACGCGTAGCGGTTAAAGTCGGCGACCTGGCCGTAGACCACTCCTCGAAATTCCCCAGCATCGTGATTCAAAACACCTGATCAACCCACCTGGAGCATCACCATGAATGCAAACGTCGGCAGTATCGACCGTATCCTGCGTATCGTTGTCGGCCTGGCCCTGATTGCCTGGGCCGCAGTTCTGGACGGCCCGGTATGGGCCTGGATCGGCATCGTGCCGCTCGCAACCGGACTGTTCAGGTTTTGCCCGTTCTACCCGCTACTGGGCCTGAGCACCTGCCCGGTGAAAAAGAACTGAACGCTGCGCGGGGGTAGTCAAAGGGCCAAAAACCCCGCCGCATCAGGCCGCCTCCAGCAGCGAAGCCTCCACCTGGACTATCACATCCTCGAAGGGCATGAACACGCGCCCATCCGCATTCTTTTCGACCAAACCATGCTCGATCAACCGCCGCACATCAGCATGCACATTAGAGTAATTGCGCCCCAACCCCCTGGCCAAAGCGTAGATCGACACCGCCCCGGCCGCCTTGATGGCCCGCAGCGTAGCCAGGCGTTTGGGCGGAAGCTCGCCCAGCAACTCGCCTGGCGTTGCAAAGTTGAGGTGATAATCGGCAACGGGCAACTGCTCCCCGGCATCCATCCGCCGCGCCAGATCCAACAACTCACGTTTGCTTGCATCCCAACTTGTAATGCCAATGATCGCTTTCATTTCAACGCCTCCACATCTGCAATAAAGTCCGCCACCAAACGTTGCAGTCCCCGCCACACGTAAGGCATTTCCACCTCGCACATGTGCTTGTGATCGCCCTTGCCGGTCTCGTTGTCATAACGCACCAACGTCTTACCTGCACACCCCGCCCACAGCCGGTACTTGACGCCATGCAGGCGATCATCGGAAGCCGTCGGCAATTGCCAGATCACCATATCCAGCTTCACGCCATCAGCGCGAGTCTCGGTCTTGCGGTAGAACCTGGATACCCGCCTTCGCGGGGATGACGAATTAATCAGCGTTTCCCTAACCTGATTAGCAAGAGTCGGCAAAGGATTGCCAACCTACGAGGGCTGCAAACCAGGCCCCGCTTACATGCAATTCAGAGCGGAATGCCCAACTGGATTTTCAGCGCCCGCTCGATAGATTTCATCCTAGAAACCTCAGTTGAGGTGCTCGTAGGTGCGAATTTATTCGCACAATCAATGACTTCGGTGCGAATAAATTCGCACCTACAGACATCTCGCAACACATTGAATCGTAATGAATTTATCCGTCAACTGAGGTTTTCAGGTTCATATCTTCTCCGGCAAGTCTACCCAACAGATTCTTCAGCCGCTGCTTGTCCGCCATCATGATCTGGTCGGTCATCGCCTTGCTTTCCTTGCCGTCTACGGCGACCACCGCCTCGCTGGGATATAGCCTGCCGGTGTTGCTCGTCAGCGGTACAACCTGAACACGGGCAAGGTGCTTGTTCGAGGCATCGTTGCTGACGATCACGGCAGGACGGGTTTTTCTGATCTCGCTGCCGACAGCGGGGTCGAACTCAACCCACCAAACCTCACCGCGCAACATCAGCCACGTCGTCAATCAACCCCTCGCACCACTCGCGTGCATCCTGCTCGCGTTGCGTGTCCTCGGCCATCGCTTGATAACCGGAATCGAGATCGTCCTTGACGACATGCGGACGCGCCAAATCCTCAAGATACCGGCTGATTTTCCGCCGCCCGACGAATCTGACGAGCCCCTCATAGACGGCCTCGTCAATCGAAATAGTCATTCTCTTTTGCATGGTCAACACTCCTTGCCTGTGCATATATGCACATTTAGCATGCAATCCAGCCAGAGTCGCCCTTGGTGGCACCCACCCTCTGGGTGAGCCCGTTCGCCAGGTAGGAGGGCCGCTTGCGGCCCGATGCGCGCCAGCGCAAGTCACAAACAGTCGCCAAGGCCACACGGTTGCGGTTTGCGCTGGCGCGCTTCGGCCCGCTAGCGGGCCTCCTACCGGTACGCTCAACTGCGGTTTTAGGTTGATTCATGCCGACCTTCCGTGCTGGCAGAGCAGCGCACAAAACAAAACGGGCGCGACTTGCGTCGCGCCCGTTTCAAGTCTGGGCTCTATGATTCGGTTTACGATTATCGCGATCAACGACCTTTATGCTTGATCGCCATGATCTCTGAGGTACGAATTTGCATCTCGCCCTCCCCCTGTCGGATAGAAATGAACCCGGGTATCCCTTCTTCCCGATATGCGCCATCCAGCAAACAACCAGAAGGGCGAGGCTCCACGGAAAATCCGGCTTCTCGTAAGGTCATGCACCCACTCGCGCCAAGGTAGATCGCAGCGGAGCGATGCGGGAAGGGCAGGAGAGCCAGATAGATCAACAGCCCAAAAATGGCCCCGGAGAAAAGCGGCCAACCCCAGCCAGATAGCAGACCACGCAAACCAGTCGGTTTGTTTAGCACATCGATCAACATCGCTTGCCCCTTGTTGAAAAGCGGATGGCGTCAAGCGTGGGAGTGGGGAAGATGACGCCGCTTACGGTCCTGGCGTTCCAAGTAAATAACAAAACCAATACCGGCCAGTACAAGCAAGCCGATGAATACGGCAAAAGCAATCAAGGCGGAATTCATGACTTATCTCCTCTGGGGAACTTCAGTATCCACACCGCTGATCCCTGCAACAGCACAAATGCAAGCACCGACAATGCAAGCACACTCCACGTATCACGTTTGAATGCCTCATAGCCAAAAACGCCAAATTGACCATAAGCCATGATCGTCAGGGTATCGGAAAGTTTCTTGATCTGTTCTTTATTCACACCAGTCTCCCCCGCCTGCGGAGCAGCAGTGTAGCAAAACAAAACGGGCGCGACTTGCGGCGCGCCCGTTTCAATTTTCCAATCTGCGGCCGTGGGAGATTCGAACCCAACCCCTTTTACGCGTGCCGAAAATCCTCTTGTGCGCGTTTTTCATTACTGCGGCGACGCAAGTAAGCCATTACGCCCGTTAACAGCCAAGCACCGCCGACCACAATGCCGACGGCCAAGGTAAACCCTAGCTCGATACTCATGATTCCCCCTCCAGATTGTCCAGCACAAAAGCGGCTGCCTGCAGGGCTAGCCACCCAAGCGCAGCCACCAATAACAAATGTGGGGTATCCATACAAATGCGGCGATCCAGCGCGTAGGTTTGGCTGACGCCAGGAAGCCCAATATTCACCGTGACTTGAGCTACCCCGTAGGTTGGGCAAAGCGAAGCGTGCCCAACATTCCACGCGCAAAACGTTGGG
>JAUYET010000032.1 GCA_030691265.1 Pseudomonadota bacterium | reverse complement strand
CCAACGTTTTGCGCGTGGAATGTTGGGCACGCTTCGCTTTGCCCAACCTACGGGGTAGCTCAAGTCACGGTGAATATTGGGCTTCCTGGCGTCAGCCAAACCTACGCGCTGGATCGCCGCATTTGTATGGATACCCCACTTTATTTTTATCCTGGAAACCTCGGTTGAGGTGCTCGTAGGTGCGAATTTATTCGCACAATCTACGACTTCGGTGCGAATGAATTCGCACCTACAGACATCTCGCAACACATTGAATCGTAATGAATTTATCCGTCAACCGCAGTTTTCGGTTTTATTGAAACGCGCCCTGCGTGGGACAAGTCGTGGGCGTTGGCGCGCAGGTATTACGCAGTTGCGTTCGCCGCCGCCGCGACAGCCGGCGGTATCCGTTCGATCAGGCGGTGATCGAACGGCTTCGGGATGATGTAGTCGCGGCCGAATTCCAGTTTGTCCAGCTTGTAGGCGTCGAGCACTTCCTGCGGCACCGGTTCGCGCGCCAGGGCGGCGAGGGCGCGGGCGGCGGCGATCATCATGGGTTGCGTGATGGCTTTGGCGCGGGCGTCGAAGGTGCCTTTGAAGATGTAGGGGAAGCCGAGCACGTTGTTGACCTGGTTCGGATAATCCGAGCGGCCGGTGGCCATCAGCGCGTCGTCGCGGGCGGCGTGGACATCGGCGGGGCTGATTTCCGGGTCCGGGTTGGCCATGGCGAACAGGATGGGCTTGGCGGCCATGCTTTTGACCATGTCGGCGTTGACCAGGTTGGGGCCGGAGACGCCGATGAACACGTCGGCGTTGTGCATGGCGTCGGCCAGGCTGCGCTGGTCGGTGACCTTGGCGAATTCCTGTTTGTGCGTGTTCAGGTCGCTGCGGCCGCTGTGGATGACGCCTTTGCTGTCGACCAGCGTCATGTTGGCCTTGTTGCCGCCCATGGCGATCAGCAGGCGCATGCAGGCCAGCCCGGCGGCGCCGGCGCCCAGGCAGACCAGTTTGATGTCGTCCAGTTTCTTGCCCTGCACGTCGAGCGCGTTGAGCAGGCCGGCGCACATGACGACGGCGGTGCCGTGCTGATCGTCGTGGAAAACGGGGATGTCGAGGCGCGCTTTCAGGGCTTCTTCGATCTCGAAACAATGCGGCGCGGCGATGTCTTCCAGGTTGATGCCGCCGAAAGTGGGGGAAATATTGACCACGGTTTCGATGAAGCTGGCGACGCTGGGCGCGGCGACTTCGATGTCGAATACGTCGATGCCGGCGAAGCGTTTGAACAGGATGCCTTTGCCTTCCATGACCGGTTTGCTGGCCAGCGGGCCGAGGTTGCCGAGGCCGAGGATGGCGGTGCCGTCGGTGATCACCGCGACCAGGTTGCCCTTGTTGGTGTAGCGGTAGGCGTTGGCCGGGTCTTTCGCGATCTGGCGCACCGGCTCGGCGACGCCGGGGGTGTAGGCCAGCGACAGTTCATATTGGGTGGTGCAGGGCTTGGACGATTCGACGGAGATTTTTCCGGGGCGGGGAAACTCGTGATAGTCCAGGGCTTGCTGGTTCAGGTCGTTCATGCTGTTCTCACGATGGCAGGGGCGGGGGTGGCGATTTTCAACGGGGGGTTGCTGCGCGCCGGCGGCGGAACAGGGTTCGACCGTGCCGCCCGCATCCCGGCGCGCCGGGATGCTTCGGGAAAAAGCTTATTTGACGCGGCTGCGGTATTCGCCGGTGGCGGTGTCGATTTCCACCTTGTCGCCGATTTCCACGAACGCCGGCACCTGGATGGTGTGGCCGGTGGGCATGATGCGTGCCGGCTTCATGACCTTGCCGGAGGTGTCGCCCTTGACCGCGGGCTCGGTGTATTCCACTTCGCGCACCACGAAGTTGGGCATCTGCACGGAGATCGCCTTGCCTTCGTAGAACACCACTTCCAGCGGCATGCCGTCATCCAGATAGGGCAGCGCGTCGGACATGTTGTCGGCTTCCACCTCGTACTGGTTGTATTCGCCATCCATGAACACATACATGGGATCGGCGAAGTAGGAATAGGTGCAATCCTTGCGATCCAGCGTCACGGTGTCGAACTTCTCGTCAGCCTTGTAGACGGTCTCGCTGCCGCTGCCGGTGAGCAGATTCTTGAATTTCATCTTGACCACGGAGGAGTTGCGGCCGGACTTCTGGAATTCGGCTTTCTGCACCACCAGCGGGTCTTTGCCGACCATTACGACATTGCCGGCGCGGAGTTCTTGAGCGGTTTTCATGGGGGGATATCCTGAGGAGAAAATAAAAAAAGCCCGCTATTTTAGCCACTTACGACAAAAGTTCAGCAAATTTGTCGCGAGATCGGCCTGCGCCGCCAGCCGCGTATCCCAGGCCCGCGCATGCGCCGTCAGCGCCGGCAATGCGTCCCGCAATTGCGGCCAAAGTGCGCTCATATCAGTTTCAATCTCGGCTTCAATCCCGGTTTCAATCTCGGCTTCATGGTTCCAGGCGCGCCAGAGCGTCCGGGTTCGTGCCGCCAGTTGCGCGTCCATGCCGGCGCAATACAGCGCCAGAAAGGCGTCCAGCTTGGCGAAGTGCGCGTTGTCGTCCTGGACATAGGCTTGCCAGACCAGCGGCCGCGCCGCGAACTGAGCGCGCACAAAAGAATCTTCGCCGCGCACGAAATTCAGATCGCACGCCCACAACAAACGGTCGTAAGCGTCCTGATCGAGCATCGGCAAGACGTGCAGCGTTAATGCGCCGCGTTGCCAGATGACGCCTGGGGCCGGCACGGTCTCGCCAAACCAGGCGGCGATTTCCGGTAACGCCTTGCCGACAGGAACAAAAACGCGCACAGCATCCCCGCCCGACGCCCAAGCCTGCAACAGACTCGGTAGCGCCTGGTTCTCATAACTGAACAGCGAAACCAACAACTCGTCGGCTTGCAGCGGTAACTCGTAGGGCGGAAAAGCGAAGCGCCTTCCGCCTCCAATGTCATGCCTGCCATTGACGTTGAAGCCGCATGCTTGAGGGGGGCGGCGGAAGGCGCTACCGCTTTTCCGCCCTACGTTGGATTCGTCTGCCCGAAACGCATCGCGCCTCGCGGTGAGCCAAGATTCCCGCATCAACCCGCCGGTGTTCTCGGTATATCCCGGCATGAAGAAATACTTGGTCAGCGGCAAACGCGGGTGCGGCGAAGGCAGGCCATGCACGCTGGCAACCCAATCCTCCGCCGACAGATATTCCAGATTCAGCCAGATCGGCGCCGGCTGCCGCGCGGCCATGCGCGCGACGAATTCCTCCGGCAGATTGCAGGCCAGCGCCTCGATCACCACCTCGCCCGGTTCGGCATCGGCCAACGGCGTCGTCCAGTGACGAATTTCCACGCCAGCCAGATGCTGAGTCGGCAGCGCGGGGTCGATTTCCGGCCGCAGGTGCTGAAACGCGCGTAGATCGTCCACCCACAAGCGCACCGGAACGGCGTGTTCGTCCGCCAACTGGCGCGCCAGCCGCCAGGTCACGCCGATATCGCCGTAGTTATCGATGACAGTGCAGAAGATGTCCCAGGTCATGGTTTTAGCGATCCAGCGGACTCGCCACCCCGCGCCCGCCCCGATACAGAAACAGCAGTGCCGACAACGCCTGGTTCTGGGTGGAAGCCGTGACGTTCCGCTCCACCGCCAGCGCCGTCAGAAACGCCTCGACTTCCGGCTTACCCATTTCGCTGGGGTGGCGTTTTCCATGGAAGAAGATGTATCGTTTGGCCCACTGCACATAGGCCTGCTCAGTCCGCAAGCTGTAATGCTTCAAGCGGATGCGGCCTCGAAGTTGCTCCAGCAGTTTCGGGGGACGGGAAGAAGAATCGGGAGATGGGGTGTTCATGGGCATGATCGGTGTTACCGGACAAGATGAACCAAGGGAATCAAAAGGTTAGCACATGGCTCCAGATTATTCGCTTTGCCCGGCAAGGCAATTACGCCGACAAATGTGGCGGTATTTCGTTGGGAATTTCATTCAGCCGCCACTAAAATGGTGATAACAGGAGAGATTTATGGGCTTACTCGATGGTGCTCTTGGTAATGCTTCGAAAATTGATCCAACCGAGGTTCAACAGGAATTCAGTCAGATTCTCGCCCCGGGAGAGAGAGTTGAACATGCCTACCAACTCATCCGCGATTACTTCGTGTTTACCAATAAACGATTAGTTTTGGTCGACAAGCAGGGGATGACTGGAAGCAAAGTCGAGTATCACTCGATTCCGTACAAGAATGTTACTCATTTCAGCGTTGAGACGGCGGGTACCTTTGACCTTGATGCCGAACTGAAAATATGGATTTCAGGCACGCCAACGCCCATCCAGAAGCAATTTAATAGTCGATTGAATATTTACGAGGTTCAGTCTGTACTTGCGACGTATGTATTAGGCAATGACAACACCTTAGTGCAATCTAGCCAACACAAAAATAAGCATTACAAACAATCCGGCATTAGCCCAGAGCTAAAGGCTGCGCCCTATGCCACATCTTCCTCTCAGAATGAACCAGTTGATAACTCTGACCTTGAATTCTGTTTTCATTGTGGCGAGCCGCTAAAAGGTAATGTAAAGCGATGCCCAGATTGTGGCGGGTCACTTGAATAAATGCATACAGATAGCACATGGCTCCAGATTATTATCTTTGTCCGGTAAGACAATTACTCCGACAAATGTCGGAGATATCCCGTTTTCTATCTAGCTTGGAGACATAAAATTATTACCGCAGAAGAGTTTGCCAAAGGAAATAATTTTCCCATTTCAGATGTTCTGAAAATGATTGACAATGGGGATGTATATGCCAAGCAGATTGATGGGGTATGGCATATCGATCCACATCGCGCATCAAGAAGCTCTAAAGAATTGGAAAAAGACTTAGAGCCTTCTGTCAACCGTAAAACATACGTCCCATCATTGGTCGTTGGCATGCTTTATTTTATTTCAATTCTGTCCTTTCTTGGTGGTTTACTATTTTCCATGGCATTGTGGCCAGGCGATCCAGGTGATGGTTATGGGTGGAAGCCAGTGGCCTATGCGCCATCTATAATTTCAATATCGGTAGGTATGCTTCAGTTTGTGCTGTTTGTATCAATCGCAAAGATAATTGCCTATCTTGGAAAAATAGAATTCAACACAAGAACTTAAAATACGCCAAGCTCGCATTTAGTATGAACAATAATAATAAAGGCCAAAGGGGCCAGGCTCGATTTATCTGGCGCCATACTCCAAATACTGCGTCGTCCTTGCCTCCCATCTTCTAGGTTTGCCGGTCTGACTAGTGCAGTGGGGTCATAACCCGCGATACCGGTTTTGATTTGGCTACCGTGAGCAGTGCGCGTTATCTGGTAAGTTGGAATTTTGCTCACCTGGTGGGGCCGGATGCCAAACTTAAATTGTTGGACGCAATTCGTGGTTGTGGACGCCAACCGGCCTTGCTGACGACACCTGAAGAGTTATTGGAGATGCTGAAATGATCAAGAAGACAGGCATTAATCCAGAATTAAAACCCGTTCGAGCACCTGACCCGATTCTGGCCGAGTTGTGGGAAGTGAAGCGTCAGATCAACACAGAGGCCAGTTTTGACATTGATACGCTGGCCCGTATGGCACACGAGGTGACACTGAATATCCAGGCGACAAGGTCTGAGAAGGCCAAATAAATGTTGGGCCGATTAAAGGCCCATTTTTATCAGGTAAATAAATATGCTTTTTTGTTTGTCCAGCCTAACTGGCGCTTCAACTGGACTGGCGGAAATGCCGCCTCACTTCGTGGTTGGCGCTCCCGCCGCCATCCGGTTAACCTAAACGTTAGGAAATTCAGTAAATTCTGGGATTATATTGACGCTTTAAAGGAGTAATTATGTCCACTATTCAAGAATCATAATCAAAGGGGCCAGGCTCTAATATATTATGAACAATACTCTTGTTTATTTGCTGCCATGCCTAACTCGGCGCTCAACCGGAGCGCGCGAAATGCTGCCTCACTTCGTGGTTGGCGCTCCCGCCGCCATCCGGTTAACCTAAACGTTAGGAAATTCAGTAAATTCTGGGATTATATTGACGCTTTAAAGGAGTAATTATGTCCACTATTCAAGCGATTGAGCAGGCCGTCCAGCAATTACCGGCACATGAATTGGCCGAATTTCGCCAATGGTTTACTAAATTTGATGACGCAGCTTGGGATGCACAAATTGAAGCAGATGCGGGCGCGGGAAAACTTGACGCGCTGGCCGCTGATGCGCTGGCTGAATATCATAATGGTATGGCACGCGAACTTTGAGGCATTTTACCTCATCAAAGTTCTGGCAATGTTTCAATGCGTTGCCATCTCATATTCAGAGCCAAGCGCGGGATAGTTATGAACTTCTCAAGAAAAATCCAAAGCATCCCTCGCTACAATTCAAGCACGTTAAAAATGGAGCATTTAGAAGTGTTCGAGTTAGCTTAGGTTATCGTGCAATTGGCGTTCCGGTTGACCAAGGTGTGCAATGGTTTTGGATTGGAAGTCATGCTGTCTACGATAAATTGATTGTCTCTTAAGAAACGCCATACAACCCATTGATTCCGTAGGGTGGATAAGCGTAGCGCATCCACCATCACCGCCGCCATTGGTGGATGCGCTTCGCTTATCCACCCTACCGTGTTTCTTCGGCGCGATTTGCGGCGGCGGGCCGATTATTTCGCTAACCCTACGCTCAGCGGGACTGCGCAAAAGCGCGCAGTCCCTTAGCTCCACGTTAGACGCTCGGTATTCTTTGCCCGCAATGGGAATTTAATAATGCAATTGTTCGTCGCGACGCCGACACCGTAATGGCATTGGGGATAGACTCAATGCCGTTAAGTTAGCGTCATGCCCGCGAAGGCGGGCATCCAGGAAGTCAGGCTAAGTCTGGATTCCCGCATACGCGGGAATGACGGATCAGGGCTTAACTTAACGGCATTGGGGACAGACTACGGTTTCTCTGTTCTTTTGGGAGAAATTGAATGCTTTTAAGGCAGTTAGCCCTACGAACTGGATTCCCGCCTTCGCGGGAATGACGAACGGGTGGGGGTGCTGAGTAGTCACATTTCTGGCTGCCATGCCTAACTGACGGCCCAAGCGGGACACCCGAAATGCCGGCTTTGGCCTTTTCTGGCGTCCGCGCGCCCCTTGCCCTGGCAGGCTGCCGGCTTTTGTCCATTGGGCTACGCGTGCTGTTACATATAAGGCGGTTATCCTGTAAGCAATATCTCTCGCCACGGCAAAATGCCGGCGCCACACAGGACACCCGATAAGACCATGCACCAAGGTTTGCTTGACCAACGTCTTCCCGAGCTCGCTGAAATTAATCGCTTACTCGACGATCTGCCGGCTGGGGTTTCGGTGCGTGTGGCGCATACGGTCGAGGTGGATGGGGCGGCGCTGCCTATCCACGTATTGACGCTGGGCAATCCCGATCCGGGTCTGCCGGCGATCGGATATTTCGCCGGGGTGCATGGGCTGGAGCGCATCGGTACGCAGGTCTTGCTGGTGTTTTTGCGTGGGTTGCTGCATCGGATGAAGTGGGATCCGATGTTGCACCGGCAACTGGAGATGCTGCGCATGGTGTTCGTGCCGCTCGCCAATCCCGGCGGGATGTGGCGCAACACGCGCAGCAATCCGGCTGGAGTCGATCTCATGCGCAACGCGCCGCTGGATGCTCTGGAACAGGTGCCCTTTCTGCTCGGCGGCCAACGTTTCAGCGCCAATCTGCCCTGGTATCGCGGCGCGCTTGGTGAGCCGATGCAGCCGGAAAGCCAGGTGCTGGAACAGGTGGTGGAGGCGGAGCTTGGCGGCCGCCATTTCAGTCTGGCGCTGGATTGCCATTCCGGATTCGGTACGCGCGATCGCATCTGGTTTCCTTACGCGCACACCGCCAAGCCCTTTCCGAACCTGGCGGAATTCCATGCGCTGAAAGCCCTGTTCGAGCTGAGCTACCCCAACCACAACTACGTGATCGAGCCGCAAAGCCGGCAATACCTGGCGCATGGCGATCTCTGGGACCATTTCTATTTGCGCGCGCGGGCGGATGGCGGCGCCGAACGGGTGTTTCTGCCGCTCACGCTGGAAATGGGTTCCTGGCTCTGGGTGAAGAAGAATCCGCGCCAGTTGTTCTCCCGCCAGGGTCTGTTCAACCCGCGCCCCGGTCACCGCATGCACCGCATCCTGCGGCGGCATCTGATCTGGCTGGATTTCCTGGCGCGCGTCGCCTGCGGCTGGGAGAACTGGCTGCCGCATGGCGATGCGCGGCTGCGCCACAAGAAGTTGGCGCTGGCCGAGTGGTACGGGCGGCGGCCATGACAACCTGGGTGTTTCTGCGCGGCCTGGCGCGCGAGGCGCGGCACTGGGGCGATTTCCCGGCGCGTTTCCGTGCCGCTTTCGACGGAGAACTGGCGGCGGGCGACATCCTCACCCCCGACCTGCCCGGCAATGGCCGCCGCTATGCCGAGCCGAGCCCGACCCGGGTGGAGGCCATGATGGAAGCCTGTCGCCGCGAGTTGCGTGCGCAGGGGCGGCCGCCGCCCTACCACCTGCTGGCCCTCTCGTTGGGCGGCATGGTGGCCGTGGCCTGGGCGCTGCGTTATCCGGAGGAATGCCGCGCGGCGGTATTGCTCAGTACCAGCATGCGACCGTACGGCGCCATCTACGAGCGCCTGCGCCCGGGCGCCTGGCCCACGCTGCTCAGCTTGCTGGGCGCCAGCGGCGAGGCGCGCGAGCGCGCCATCTTCGAACTCTCCAGTGCGCGCGCGGCGGCGCTGGCCGACGTCATGCCGGCCTGGATCGAGTACGCGCGGGAATATCCGGTTTCGCGTTTGGGCGCGCTGCGCCAGTTGCTCGCCGCCGCGCGTTTCAGTGCGGTGGAGAAACCCGCCGTCCCCGTGCTCCTCCTCGCCGGCGCAGGCGATCACATGGTGAATCCGCGTTGTTCAGAGCGACTGGCGCAAGCCTGGGATGCCGACTTCGTTCTGCACCCGACTGCCGGGCACGATTTGCCGCTGGATGACGGCGATTGGGTGGCGCGCGAGGTGCGGTCGTGGCTGGCTTGCAAGCTACCTCAGTCAGCTACGTAGGTTGGGCAAAGCGCAGCGTGCCCAACATTCCACGCGCAAAACGTTGGGCACGCTGCGCTTTGCCCAACCTACGGGGTGGCTACCTCGGTAGTCGCGATGTTGGGCACGCTGCGCTTTGCCCAACCTACGATTGCCCATCGCCGATAAGGTTTTCAGTTCCTTACTGCGTCAACGCCCGCGCCGTTTGATAGAACGCGAAGCTGAGCAGCCAGGCGATGCCGAGCGACCAGACCAGCGAGGCCCACATGTAGCGGCTGCCGCCGGCTTCGCGGCGCAGCGTGGCCAGCGCAGATAAACAGGGCGTGTAGACCAGGGTGAACAGCATGAAGCTGTAAGCCTGTATCCAGTCCAGACGTTGCGCCAGGATGCCGGAGAGTTGGTCGCCGCCGGCGCCGTAGATGACGGCGAGCGCGCCGATGACGACTTCCTTGGCGACGAAGCCGAACAGCAGGGCGATGGACAGCAACTGGTCGATGCCCAAGGGGCTGAATATCGGTTCCATCAAACTTGCCAGACGGCCGGCCAGCGTGGCGGGGCTGGCGGGGGCGGCGTCGAGCGGGAAGTGGGTGAGGAACCAGACCAGGGCGACGCCGAGGATGATGAAACCGCCGGCCTGGCGCAGGAAGTGGCCGGATTCGCGCAGCGATTGCCGTGTCAGCACCGAGAGGGTGGGCAGGCGGTAGGGCGGCAGTTCCATCAGCAAGGGGTCGGCGCCGTGGCGGGCGCGGCCGCGCCAGATCCAGGCGGTGAGGAAGGTGACGGCGAAGCTGATGACATACAGGCTGAACAGCACCCAGGGCGCGGCGCGCGGCGAGAACACGGCGGTGGTGAAGAACAGGAAGACTTGCAGCCGCGCCGAGCAGAGCGAGAACGGGATGGTCATCATGGTCAGGATGCGCTGGGCGCGGCTGCGGATGACGCGGGCGCCCATCATGGCCGGCACGTTGCAGCCGAAGCCCATCAACTGGAGGACGAAGGCGCGGCCGTCGAGACCCATGCGCGACATCAGTGCGTCCATCAAAAAGGCGGCGCGCGCCAGGTAGCCGCTGTCTTCCACCACCGCCATCGCCAGAAAGAACACGACGATGATGGGCAGGAAGGTCATCACGGTGCCGATGCCGTCGTAGAGGCCTTCGAGCAAAAAGCTGATCGCCCAGGCCGGCAGGCCGGCAATGGCGGGCGCGAGCCAGCGCGTTTTGACTGCGTCGAGCAGCCAGCCGAATCCGTCCTGCAAGGGGGCGCCGAGGCCGTAGACGACCTGGAAGACGGTCAGCATGATCAGGAAAAACAGTGGCAGCCCCAGCCAGGGATGCAGCAGGAGGCTATCCAGCCGGTCGGTGTGCGAGGGGGAAAGCACCGGCGGCACATGGACGGTCTGCGCCAGCAGCGTGTCCAGGGTGTGTTCGATGTTGTCGTCTTCGGCCAGCACGCGGGCTTGCGCGGTGGCGAGGTCGGGATGTCGGTGCAGCCAGGCGGTCAGCGCCTGGCGCAATTCCGGCACGCCGTGGCCGTGTTTGGCGCTGACCAGACAGATCGGCAGGCCGAGTTTTTCCGACAGGGTATCGAGCTGGATGCGGATGCCGCGGCTGGCGGCTTCGTCGGCCATGTTCAGCGCCAGCAGCATGGGCAGGCCGAGCGCTTTGAGTTGCAGCACCAATGCCAGTTGGCGTTCGAGCTGGGTGGCGTTGAGCACGACCAGCAGGCCGTTGACCGGCTGGGTTTCGATGAAATGGCGCGCGACGCGTTCGTCCTCGGAAAACCCGTGCAGGTTGTGCAGACCGGGCAGATCGACCAGTTCCACCATGCTGTCGCCCAGCAGCAGCTTGGCCGACAGCAATTCCACCGTCAGCCCGGGCCAGTTGCCGACTTTCGCGCCGGCGCCGGTGAGGCGGTTGAACAGGGTGGATTTGCCGGTGTTGGGCATGCCGACCAAAGCGATGCGTTTGCTCATCTCAGTTGCACTCGGATTCGTTGGCGGGGCAGTGTTCGATGTTCGGGTCGCATGGCCGTACCTGGACGGCGGCGGCGTCGGCGCGGCGGATGATGATGTCGGTCTGGCCGGAGCGTACCTGGATCGGGCCCTGGAACGGCGAGCGCCGCATGACCTGGATGCGGCGGCCGAGTTGCAGGCCGAGCGCGCGCATGCGGGCGGTGAGGTCGCTATCGGCATCGATGCGCATGATGATGCAGCAGCGGCCGGCGGGGACGGTGTTCAGGGAACAGAGTTTGGTCATGGATAGGGCTGAATGTTGAGCGCCGCGCGCAGTTGGGCGATGGCGTCCGCCGCCGTCCAGCCGCTGCCCAGGCGGAGGACGTGGGCATCTTCTTCCGGGATGAACGGTTCCAGATTGGCGAGCTGCGAGGCAAGCACCGAAAGGCCGGCTTCGGACGCATCGGCGCCGCTTTGTTGGCGTTGTTCGATACGGGCATGCAACACGTCGGAAGGCGCTTCGACAGCGACGATCCACCAGGCGATGCCCATTTCTTCGGCCAGCGCCTGGAACGGCGCGCGCCAGCTGCGGTGGATGAAGGTGGCATCGACGATAGTCAGGAAACCCGCAGCCAGCGCGGTGCGTGCATCGTCGAGCAGCGTGGCCAGGGTGCGCGCGCTGGCGGCTTGCGTGTAGATGCCGCCGGGAGTGTTGGAAAAGTCGGGAGTGTTGGAAAAGTCGGCGGAACTGTCTTGCAATGGCTTCAGGCCGAACAGGCGTTTGCGGGTGACATCCGAGCGCAGGCGGATGCCGCCGAGTTGTTCCAGCAGGTGTTGCGACAGCCAGGTTTTGCCGGCGCCGGAGACGCCGTGCATCAACACCAGCGCGGGGCGGCGGTCGTGTGCCAGGCGGTCGGCGAGGTTCAGGTAGCGCAGGCATTCGGCGAAATCTGCGCCCGCTTGGCTGGCCTGAATCGCCGCGACCTTGGCGCGCACCATTGCGCGATAGACCTGGTAATAGGGCAGGGCGGCGAGGCCAGCGCAATTGCCGGACGCCGCGCCGGTCTGTTCCAGATAGCGGTTGAGCAGACGCCAGGCCAGGTCGGGCCGCCCGCGATGGCGCAAGTCCATGGTCAGAAAGGCGATTTCGCTGATGACGTCGATATGGCGCAGCGCGGGGTTGAATTCGAGCGCGTCGAAGATAAGGGGTTTGGCATCCACCCAGGCGATGTTGCCCAGATGCAGATCGCCGTGGCATTCGCGGATATCGCCGTTGGCTTTGCGAGCCGCGAAGTGCGCGGCGAGACGTTCGCCTTCGGCCTGGCTCCAGGCTTGCAGGCGGTCGAGCAGCGTTTTGACGGTTTCGCCGTCAAACAAGGGGAGCAACTTGCGCAGTTGGGCGAAATTCACCTCGACCGGTTCGATCACCGATTCCGGCGCACCGTATGCCGATTCGGCCGGGGCGATGGCGATGTTTTCGTGGAACGCCGCGATCCGGTCGGCGATGGCATCGATTTGTTCGGCGGTGATTTCCGCTTCCCGGTCCAGCGTGGCGTCGGCCGGGAAGGCGCGCATTTTCACCGCCCACTCGATGGCCGCGCCGGCGCCTTCGATATGCGGGTCTTCCGGTGTGCCCGTGACGGCAACCACGCCCAGGTAAATATCCGGGGCAAGCCGCGTATTGAGGCGGATTTCTTCGTCGCAAAAGTGGCGGCGCTTATCGAGACTGGAGAAGTCGAGAAAGCCGAGATCGAGCGGTTTCTTGATCTTGTAGGCGAATTCGCCGGCCAGGATGACCCAGGAAATATGCGTTTCGATCAGGCGCGGCGCGGGCGTGGCATGCGGGTAAGCGCCGGGTTTGAGCAGGCTGTCGATGAGCGGCGTCATGGCCGGCGCGTAGGGTGCGCCGTGCGCACCATTGAACGTAAATCGGTGCGCACGGCGCACCCTACGGTAGGGCGTTTGTTCAGGACGGTCATCATTTGCGGAACGCGACGACGTGGTCGATGCCGAGGCGGATGCCGATTCTTTCGCCGATGGCGTGGTTGTGGTGCGAATCGACCTGCGCCAGCACGCGGCCGCCGCCCGGCAATTTCAGCGTGTAGAGGAAATCCGCGCCGCGAAACGCTTTGCGCTCGACTTCCGCCATCAGCAGGCTGGCGTCGTCGTGGATGATGTCGTCGGGCCGGACCAGGACATCGACCTGGCAACCCTTCTCGCATTTGACGCAGCCGCCTTCTTCGCTGCATTCGCCATCGACCTTGCCTTCGAGCACGCCCAATGCGATTTCGACCTGGCGGCTGTTGAGCACGTTGCCCGGCAGCAAGACGCCCTGGCCGACGAAATCGGCGACGAAGCGGTTGGCGGGCTGGTGGTAGAGGTTGTAGGGCGTGTCCCATTGCTGGATGACGCCGCGATTCATCACGCCGATCACGTCGGCCATGGCGAAGGCTTCGTGCTGGTCGTGGGTGACCAGCAGGGCGGTGATGGCTTCCTGCTTCAGGATGTCGCGCACTTCCAGCGAGAGTTTTTCGCGCAGTTCCACGTCCAGATTGGAGAACGGTTCGTCCAGCAACAACAGGCGCGGCCGGGGGGCGAGGGCGCGGGCGAGGGCGACGCGCTGTTGCTGGCCGCCGGAAAGCTGGTGCGGATAGGCGGCCGCTTCATGGCCGAGGCCGACCAGATCCAGCATCTCCGCGACCCGCATGCGTCGGTCGATGGCGGGCAGGGCGGACAAGCCGAAAGCGACGTTTTGCTCGACGTTGAGATGCGGAAACAGGGCGTAATCCTGGAACACCAGGCCGACGCGGCGTTGTTCCGGCGCCAGACTGTGACTAGGGTAGCTGACGATTTCCGCGCCGATGCGTATCTCGCCGGCGGACAGTTTTTCGAAGCCGGCGATCAGCCGCAGCGCGGTGGTCTTGCCGCAGCCGGAAGGGCCGAGCAGGCAGCCGATCTGGCCGGGCGAGAGCACGAAGGAAACGTCCGACAGGACAGGCTTTGAGCCATACGACTGGGCGACGTGATCAAGTGCGAGCATCGCTGTGTTTCACCAGGAAAAAGATGGGCAGCAGGCCGACCAGGCAGATCGCGACGGCGGGCAGGGCGGCGCGCTCCCATTCGCCTTCGGAGGTCATCTCGAAGACGCGGGTGGCGAGCGTATCCCAGCCGAACGGGCGGGTCATCAGCGTGATCGGCAATTCCTTCATGATGTCGACGAAGGCGAGTGCGGTGGCGGCGAGCAGCGGCGCGCGCAGCATCGGCAGATGGACGCGGAACAATCGCTTCAGGCCGGTTGTGCCGAGCACCTGGGCGGCTTCGTCCATGCTGCGGGTGATGCGGGCCAGGCCGGTTTCGACCGGGCCGAAACCGACCGCGAGAAAGCGGGTGCAATAGGCCAGCAGCATCACGGCCAGGGTGCCGCCGAAAATCTGGCCGATTTCCTGGCCTGTGCTGTCGTGCCAAGCGTTAATCAACAGGTTGTCCAGCCCGGCGACCGGAATGTAGAAACCCACCGCCAGCACCGCGCCGGGCAGGGCATAGCCGATGGTCGCCAGACGCGCGGTGAACTGCATTGCGGGTGTCGGCCGCTGGCGTTGGGCGTAAGCCAGCGTCAGTGCCAGAGCGACCACCAGCGTCGCGCCGAAGGCGGCAAGCAACAGCGAGTGCCAGGCGAAATCGAGGTAACGAATATCCAGATCGGTCGCCACGATGGCGTATGTCCAGCTCAGCAACTGCGCCATCGGGATGACGAAGGCGAGCAGGAAAACCAGCCCGGCGGCGGTCGTCGCCATGAGCGCGTTGGCGCCGCCGAGGACGATGCGGCGCGCGCCACCGCCGCCGCGCGCCGAGGTGGCGTAGTTGCGGCTGTTGCGCGAGAGCTGTTCCAGCATCACCAGCGCCAGCACGAAGCAGATCAGGAGGGTGGCGAGCTGGCTGGCGGCGGGCAGCGAAAACATCGAGAACCAGGCTTGGTAGATCGCCGTGGTGAAGGTGTTGTAGTTGAACACCGAGACGGTGCCGAAGTCGGCCAGGGTTTCCATCAAGGCCAGCGAAAGGCCGGCGACGATGCCCGGCCGCGCCATCGGCAGGGCGATTCTGAAGAACGCGCGACGGCGACTGACGCCCAGCGATTGCGCGGCTTCCAGCAAGCGCCGGCCCTGGCCCTGGAAGGCGGCGCGGGCGGTCAGATAGACATACGGGTACAGCGCCAAGACCATCACCAGAATGACGCCGCCGCGCGAACGGATCGGCGGCAGTTGAGCGATCCCCCAGTTTTCGCGCAGCCAGGTCGGCAGGGCGCCGGTGAAATCGAGCAGGCCGATCCAGACGAAGGCGGTGACGTAGGCGGGCAGGGCGAGCGGCAACAACAGCGCCCAACTGAAGAATTTGCGGCCGGGGAATTCACAGGCGGCGGTCAGCCAGGCCAGGCCGGTGCCCAGCAAGGTGACGCCAAGACCGACGCCGAGCGCCAGCCAGAACGTGTTGACCAGCAGTTCCGGCAGGACATGACGCCAGAGGTGATCCCAGAGGGTTTGATCCGGATGCAGCATCGCGGAGGCCACCACGGCCACCGGTATCAGGCTGAGCAAGGCGAGGCCGATGGCGGCGGTCCAGGGGCCGAAGCCGCCGGGCGCGCGCATTACACGCACACTCGCAATCACGCTCACTTGTAGCCAGCCCGGTCCATCAGCATCACGGCCTTGGCCTGCAACGCGCCGGCCTGCGCGACGTTGATCAGGTTGGGTTTGAACGCGCCCCAGGCGGCGACGGTGGCATCGGCCTTTACCTTGGGGTTGGCCGGATATTCCAGATTGACGTCGGCGTACAGGTTTTGCGCTTTCTCGGAAGACAGCCATTCCAGCAGCTTGATGGCGGCGGCTTCATGTTTGGCATGACGGGTGACGCCGGCGCCCGAGATGTTGACGTGGACGCCGGCCGCCTTGTTTTTCAGGTTCTGGTTAGGCCAGAAGATGGCCAGCGGCAGGTCCGGTTTCTTCTCGATCAGACGGCCGAAGTAATAAGTGTTGACCACGGTGACATCGCACAGCCCGGCGGCGACGGCTTCCATCGCCTTGGTGTCGTCGGGGAACGGGTCGGTCGCCAGATTGGCAACCCAGCCGCGCACGATCTGCTCGGTTTTATCTTCGCCGTGCTCGGACATCATCATGCCGACCAGCGACTGGTTGTAGACCTTCTTCGAGGTGCGCAGGCAGAGACGCGCTTTCCATTTCGGATTGGCCAGATCTTCATAGGCGCCGAGTTCACCGGCCTTGACCTTGTTGCGGTTGTAAACCACGGTGCGGGCGCGCACCGACAGGCCGAACCATTCGTTGCCGGGATCGCGCAGATGTTCCGGGATGTTGGCGGCGAGCACTTTGGAATTGACCGGTTTGAGCAAGTCCTCCCGCGCGGCTTGCCAGAGATTGCCGGCATCGACGGTCATGAACACATCGGCCGGCGTATTGCGGCCTTCGGCTTTCAGGCGCGCCATCAACGGGCCTTCCTTGTCGGTCACGAATTTGATCTGTACGCCGGTTTCTTTTGTGTAGGCGTCGAACAACGGCTTGATCAGTTGTTCATTGCGGGCGGAATAGACCACGACTTCATCGGCTTGCGCGGCAGAGTTGCCGACCATAAACAGGGCGCTGAAAAATACCGCTTTCAAAGATTTCATCACGTTTTCTCCAGACGGAATGTCAATAAACGATGCTGGAGATTCTCTCACCAATGAGAATGGTTATCAACTTTGGTGTAGAGGGAGGCGGATTAATCCGGCGCGACCGAAAGCCGGATGGTGGTTCGCAATGTGCCTTCGAAAAGAGCCTTGTAGGCGACTTCGCTGGCGGTTTGGGCAACTTTGAATCGTGTTTGCGGGGCGGGTGAGATGTCTGCGTATTCCGGTGAAAACAGCCGCCCATTCCGATCCAAACCTGCCACCCGCGGAACGCCTGATTCTTGATGCCCGTGGTTGTTGCCGCAGGTCGTGACTTAGCCTGCGCGTCGTTCAGGTGCTTTCTGTGTCCTCTGATCGGCGCGACGGCGCGCGCTTGCGCGGACGTCCCGCAGTTCGCTTGCGCAAGAAGCGGACTGCCGCCTCAATCAGTTGCACGACCAGTTCCCGTTCAGCCAGCAGCAAGGGTTCGATCATGGCTTCGATGCGCTCGCCCTCTGGGGATTTGTCGGGCAGTTTCTCGTCCAGCAAGTCGGCCATCCCGCAGTGCAAAACATTGGCGAGGGTTTCCAGGGTCACCAACGAAGGTAGGACAGCACCATTTTCATAGCGCGAGATCGTGGCTATTTCCACATCAACGCACTCGGCGAGTTCTTCTTGGGTGAGCTTTGCGCGATGCCGGTAGG
>JAUYET010000028.1 GCA_030691265.1 Pseudomonadota bacterium | reverse complement strand
GGCGAAGATCACCGACATGAACAGCAGCGCGGCCAGGATCAGCCGGTCGCGTGGCGCCAGCAAGTCTCCGAGCTGGCGCAGGATTTGCGGACGCAAGGCAGTCACGGGTCAGGTGAGAACGCCACCCTCGACGCACTGGCGGCAGGGCTCAACCCGCCAGTATTCGCCTTGGGAATGGATATGACGCAACTCTTTCATTTTCTCGCTGTTCCAGGCGGTGATGATGGAACCGGCATCCTCGCACTTGCCCAGGACGAGATGTTCTCCCCAGAAGGTGCAACAAGGGAGGATGTTGCGTTCATTGGTGACTACCAGTTGCTTGAACGGGAAAGAGCAGCGGAAACCGCGCAGGCGTTTGTGTTCCGTGGTGCGGCTGACCAGATTGCCGGCGGCCTTGGGCGGTTTTACGTACTCCTGGATGCCGATCATGTCTACCCGCTCCTGCCAATGGGCCACGAAGGGTTCTAGTTCGTGCTCGTTGAGTTCGGTGCGCACGAAGTTGACCCGGACCAGGGGCGTGACGCTATCCATTTCTTGCCTGAGCGCCATCATGTGCTCCACGTTTTCTCTGGTCTTTTTCAGATCTCCACCCGGCCGGACCTGGTCATAAATCTCGGCGGTGTGGGCGTCCAGCGAAACTTGGATGCGCGTCAGGCCAGCCTGGATTAATTGACGAGAGAAGTTGTCGTCGAGCAGCAAGCCGTTCGTGCTGAGATAGACATCGAGCACGCCTGCTTTCCGGGCAAAGCTCACGAATTCGGGCAGGTCCTTGCGGATCAGAGGTTCGTTGACGTAGTTGAGCTTAATGGCACTCAGGCCGCGTTCTACACCATCTCTGACGATTTCCTGGTAAAGCGCTGTAGGGAACCAGGTTTTCTTGCCCTTGCCCTTGGGCGATTCTGCCGAGATGGGGCACATGGGGCACTTGAGGTTGCACGAGGCATTGAGCTCGAAGTCGATCTGCAACGGGTAATCCGTGACTACCTCAAGATTGGCGGCGGCTTCGTAGCGGCTACGGTACGCGTTCCATTCCTTGCGGCCGACAACATCCGCCAGGCGGTCGAATTTCTCCCGGCCAACGATGGCAGTCAGTTCCGTGGTCTTCAGATCGGTTTTCGGTGATTGATCCATCTTTGTATCCTGTGCTGCTCAAACAAGAGTCTTGTATACGGCGAGTGTTTCTTGCGCACACTTGTCCCAACTAAAGAGCCCAGATCTTTCCTGTCCCAAGGCGATGAGTTCTTGCCGCCGTGTTGCTGAAAAAAGCACTGACTCCATTGCTTCTACGATGGAATCAGTGCGTGTCGGATCAAAGTACTCACCCGCCGATCCGACTACCTCTGGAATGGAGGAGGAGTTGCTACATGCAATGGGAGTTCCCAAAGACATGGCCTCCAGCGGGGGCAAGCCGAAACCCTCATACAGTGATGGGTAAATGAATAGACTCGCACTCCGGTAGTGGGCGTGCAGCATGCCATCGTCTCCCGAAAAATGCTGCACTTGTTTTGATGTTAGGCCCTGTGCGGAAAAGGAATTTCGTTCATCCGCAGAGAATGGCTTGCCGCCGAAGCATATCAACCGAAAATCTCGGTGGATTCGTGCTGAAGATGCATAGGCCTTAAGTAGACGGCCAAAATTCTTGTACTCACCTCGTTCGCCAACATAAAGGATATATGGGGTCGCACCCACATCTGATAGACATGGGTAGGGAAGGGGGGGGGGTATGGGTTTGCCAAGATGTACAACGGAAGTTTTTTCCGGTGCGATGTCATAGCACTCAAGGAGGGCTTTGCGGGTATGTTCGGAAACGCATATCACATGATCCGCTTGGCGGACGGACCGCCGTTTCAGAGTGGATTTCCTGGGATTGGGCAGTATGGTGTCGTCAATCATGTCGTGGATGGTCGTCACTCTAGCGCGTACTGGAAGCTTGTCTGGCAGAGGCCAGTAATACGTATGGTGAAGAATGTCGAATGATTTGGTGGACAGACGCTTCCTGAATAGCACCATGTTTGCTGCTGTGAACAGGTGACGGGTGTATCTGAGGTATCGACGAGCGGGGATGCCTGCTCTGATATTCACTAGGGGCTGGGAAATGTCCGACAAATAGCGGCTCGCATACCAGGGACTGCATATCTCAACCTCTGTTTCGTCCAGGATGTGCAAGTGCGAAGCGAGTTCTGCGAAATAGCGGGATATACCCCCATATTCCTGCAGTGAAAATATCTGCGGATCGTATACAACTTTCACTGGTTATATTTTCCTGGTGGCAGGCAGCGACGGCGAGCGCCATGCCTAGTCGCCTGAAGGTTGGGAGATCGTTTTGGGGGCTATGCGACAATTGGCCTACGCAGCCTGCCCCGAACCCCTGATTCAACTATGAAAATATCGGTTATCACAGCAACATATAACGCAGAGAAAACAATCGAGGAAACCCTGTTATCGGTTCGAACTCAGTCGCATTCCGAGCGTGAGCACATCGTGATCGATGGAGCCTCCAAGGACGGCTCCATGGATATTGTAAAACGATACGCCCCACACTTGGCGTATGTCGTGTCAGAGCCCGACCGCGGTGTGTATGACGCCATGAACAAAGGCATTGCCTTGGCTTCGGGCGAAGTGATTGGCCTCCTGAATGCGGATGACATATACGCCCATGATGGTGTGCTCACCCGGATTGCAGAGGCATTCAAAACGGAAACGCTGGATGCGGTATTCGCCGATGCTGTGTTCGTGTCCCCGGAAGATCCTCTGCAGGTGGTGCGTCGCTATTCGTCGGCCCGCTTCCGCCCCGACCGCATCTCATGGGGCTGGATGCCGGCACACCCCACTTTGTTCGTGCGCCGAAGCCTGTTCGAACGTTTTGGACCGTTTAACCCGGAATACCGTATTGCAGGTGATTTTGAGTGGGTCGCGCGAGTTTTCTCCAGCCCCGGCATTCATTACCGCTATCTGCCGGAGGAGTTTGTCCGGATGCGCACTGGCGGTATCAGCACGGGTGGCTGGCGCAACACGCTGTTGCTTAACCGAGAGGTGCTACGTGCCTGTCGGGAGAATGGCATCCCGACCAACTGGTTGAAGATTTTGTCGAAGTACCCGGCAAAGTTGCTGGAGTTTTTGAACAAATGAATCTACTCATCACCGGTGCCTCTGGCTTCATCGGTGGTGCTTTGTGCGAAACGCTGATTCGGGCGGGATATGACGTGGTGCCTGCTGTGCGCGAAGCACGCGGCATGCCCAACGAGCGTGTGGTGGGGGAAATCGGCCCGGACACGGATTGGTGCGAAGCTTTGCGTGGCGCACAAGCTGTGGTGCACCTCGCCGCTCGGGTGCATGTGATGCGCGATGAGGCGAGCGATCCGCTGGACGCTTTTCGTTCCGTCAACACCGAGGGCACATTGAACCTGGCGCGTCAGTGCGCTGCTGCCGGGGTAAGGCGTTTCGTCTTCATCAGCTCCGTCAAGGTGAATGGCGAGGGTCGGGAGTCGGCCTACACTGAGTCTGACCTGCCCGCGCCGCAGGATGCTTATGCGATCTCCAAATGGGAAGCGGAACAAGGTCTGCGTGAAATCGAGTCGGCAACAGGATTGGAAGTCGTGATCCTGCGCCCCCCCCTGGTCTATGGTCCCGGCGTGGGCGCCAACTTTCTTCGCTTGATGCGCTCGGTGGAAAAGGGCTGGCCGTTGCCGTTCGGACGCGTGGAGAACCGCCGCAGCCTGCTTTACCTGGGTAACTTCACTGATGCCATACGCCTGTGTCTGGAACACCCCGTCGCAGCCGGAAAGACTTTTCTGCTTTCCGATGGCGAGGATGTCTCCAGCGCTGCACTTGTCCGCCGCATGGCGCGTGCCATGAATCGGCCTGCACGCTTGCTTCCTGTGCCAGTTTCCTGGTTGCGCACGGCGGGCGCGCTGGTCGGGCGTTCGGCAGATATGGAGCGTCTACTGGGATCGCTGACGGTAAATAGCACGCAAATCCGCCGGGAGTTGGGTTGGCGTCCGCCATTTTCACTGGAGGAGGGGCTACGTCATGCCGTGGCTTATTTCCTCCGACATATTGGTTAAGTAAAGTTGCTGAGCATAGAGTCGCTGTCATGTCCGAATTGTGGTTTCTGCCTCCCCTTGCGCTGGTTGTTTGCTGGCTTACGTTGATCCTTTTACTGCGGCGTGAGACGGTATTGCCGATGGATCATCCCAATGAGCGTTCTTTGCATGTCCGCCCGACACCGCGCATAGGCGGTCTGGGGATCATGGCGGGACTGGCTATTTGCACTCTATTTTTGCGTCCAGATGGTGTGCTCGTTCTGATGTTGGTCGCATTGGGGCTGTGTGCACTGTCCCTGCTTGATGATCTGCGCGGTTTGTCGGTTCGGGTTCGGTTCGCCGGCCACTTCATCGCGGCCGGGGCGGCTTTGTATGTCTTGCCAGACTTGCCGGGATGGGCGTGGTGGTTGGCGTTGCCCGCACTGGTCTGGATGACCAATCTGTACAACTTCATGGATGGCTCGGATGGCCTGGCCGGAGGCATGGCGCTGTTTGGTTTTGCCAGCTACGGGGCGGCGGCCTGGCTTGGTGGCGCGGAGTCGTTGGCCGTTTTGGCATGGGTTATTGCGGCAGCATCGGCGGGTTTTTTGCTCTTTAATTTTCCGCCTGCGCGGGTATTCATGGGCGATGCAGGCTCGATTCCGTTAGGGTATCTGGCTGCCGCGCTGGGTTTGGCGGGTTGGGCAGAGGGTTTGTGGCCGATTGCATTCCCAGTGTTGGTGTTCTCGCCGTTCATCGTCGATGCCAGTGCGACCTTGTTACGGCGTTTGTCGCGCGGTGAAAAAATCTGGCAGGCGCACCGTAGCCATTATTACCAGCGTCTGGTGCGCATGGGCTGGAGCCATCGTCGTCTCGCGCTTGCCGAATATGTCGTGATGGCCGTTGCCGGTGTTTCCGGTCTGGCTGTGGCGAGCCATCCGGACTGGCAGCCGGGCATCGTCCTGGCCTGGGCGGTTTTCTATTTGTTCTTGGCGGTCGTGATCGACCGTCGCTGGAAGGAATCTGGTCTTGCTTATTAGTCGCTCTGTTCTGGTCATTCTTCATGACCTCGCCGCCTCTGTGGCTGCCTGGATGGGCGCGTACTGGTTGCGTTTCAACCTCTCCCTGCCATCGGAATATCTTGCGGCGGCTTTATCCACCCTGATCTGGGTGGTGCCGCTGCAGGCTGCGCTGTTCTGGTACTTCGGTCTTTATCGCGGCATCTGGCGCTTTGCCAGCTTGCCAGACCTTAAACGCATCTTGCGGGCGGTTGGAGTGGCCGCAGTGCTGACAGCCCTGGCGCTGATTCTGTTCCGGGTGGAAGCGGTGGTGCCGCGTTCCGTGCTGATCCTGGACCCTCTTCTGCTGGTGCTCATCATGGGCGGCAGCCGCTTCGCTTATCGCGCCTGGAAGGACCACCGTTTTGCCGGGTTGCTGGTGGAAACCAAGCCCGTGCTGATTCTCGGCGCCGGTTCGGCGGCGGATTTTCTGTTGAGAGAGTTGCACCGTACTTCCTCCGGCTATCAGCCTGTCGGGCTACTGGACGACGCGCCCGACAAGAAGGGGCGTCTTATCCAGGGCATTCCCGTGCTGGGGGCTACCAGTGAAGTCAAACATTGGGCCGAGAAAAATGCGGTGCGGGATGTCATCCTGGCGCTGCCTTCCGCTGCCCATGCGGTACGTACTCAGGTTGCCGACCAGTGCGCGCGTCTCGGTCTCAACATCCTCACCGTCCCCTCGATGGACGATCTCATGCAGGGGCGTGTCTCGGTCGCTGCCCTGCGCAAGGTCGAGCTGGACGATCTGCTCGGGCGCGACCCGGTGAAGCTGGATAGCCAGGGGTTGCACGAATTGCTGACCGACAAGGTGGTGATGGTCACCGGCGCTGGCGGCTCCATTGGTTCCGAGTTGTGTCGCCAACTGGCGCATTTCAAGCCGCGTTTGCTGGTGTTGCTGGAGCAGGGCGAGTTCGCGCTTTATGGCATGGAGCAGGAGTTCGCCAAGAGTTGCCCGGCGCAAACGCTGGTTTGCGTGATGGGCGATGTGAAGGATGCCGCACGCATCAATCAGGTCATGCGCGACTACCGCCCCGATGTGGTGTTTCATGCCGCCGCCTATAAGCACGTGCCGCTGATGGAGCAGGTGAATGCGCTGCAGGCGGTGAAAAACAATGTGTTGGGAACCTGGGTGGTGGCCAGTGCCGCGCGCGATGCGGGCGTGGGGCGTTTCGTCATGATCTCCACCGACAAGGCGGTCAATCCGACCAATGTCATGGGCGCTTCCAAGCGTTTGGCGGAGATGGTTTGCCAGTTCTTGCAGCGCGAGGAGGGGGGTGACGTAAATACGCGTTTCGTCTCCGTCCGCTTCGGCAATGTGCTGGGCTCGTCCGGCAGCGTGATTCCGAAGTTCCAGAAGCAGATCGAGGCCGGCGGGCCGGTGACCGTGACGCATCCGGACATCACGCGGTTTTTCATGTCGATCCCTGAGGCTGCGCAACTCGTTTTACAGGCCGGATTGATGGGGCAGGGCGGCGAAATCTTCGTGCTGGATATGGGCGAGTCGGTGAAGATCGCCGATCTGGCGCGCTTGATGATTCGTCTCACCGGCAAGAACGAGGACGAGATCCGCATCGAATTCACCGGTTTGCGGCCAGGCGAGAAGCTGTACGAAGAAGTCTTGGCGGATGCCGAGACGACGTTGCCGACGCCGCATCCGAAACTGCGCGTGGCGAGCGCGCGGCAGGTCGATGAAGATTTGGTCCGGACGTTTCTGGACTGGATTTCGGCCAATTCAGTGGCAAGCGATGCCGAGGTGCGGGCGCGTTTACTGGCCTGGCTGCCTGGCGAATACTGGTCAGAAGCCGGTCAGGCAGTGGATTCTGGCGCTGCGGTAGCGGCAATCGACTCGAACACGACATCCTCGAACAGCGTGTCCATCGAAAGCCGCAGCCCCACGCTTTCCAGTACCACATCGTCCACCGCGCCGCTGGCGTAGAGCACCCAGCGGCCATCATCCTCGCGCCGGAACAGGTCGGCATGGCGGCGATCCTGTTCCACCAGCAAATATTCCCTGAGCGTGTCGATGTTGCGGTAGTGCTCGAATTTCAGGCCGCGGTCGTAGGCGGAGGTGGAGTCGGACAGCACTTCCACAATCAGCACGGGATGCTGTTTTGCGGTATCTGCATCCGGGGTTTTATCGCGCGCATCGCAAGTGACCAAGACATCCGGATAAAACACGGCATCGACGGCATCGACGCGTAGCTTCATGTCGGCGATGAATGCGCGGCAAGGGCTGCCGCGCAGCGCAGAGCGAAGCGTGCTGGCGATGTTGAGGGCGATGGTGTTGTGGACATCGCGTGCGCCGGTCATGGCGAAGACCTCGCCATTGATGTACTCGTGACGTTCGCTTTGTTCCGCTTCCCAGCGCATGTAATCGTCCAGGCTGAATTTGAGACTCTGCTGTGCTGCGCCCATGTTCATTCCCCGAGTTGCATTTCGCTCAAATGAGTACCTGATTAGCATGCTGCCTCAGTTAAGCGCCGCCAGCCGAAAAGGCAGTTTGAGTGTGGAGGCGGCAAGGGATTGCCGCCCTACAGCGATACAACTTTATCCGTAGGTCGGCAATCCTTTGCCGACAACCCTTCTCGCGGCGGAGGTTCGCCGCCCGATTTCCATGCTGGCTGAGGCAGCTTGCTAATCAGGAATGAGTATAGCGGAGGCATCCCGCTCCGCCGCACGCGCCGCCACCAGTCCCTGCGCCAGCGCAGTCGGCACGCTCGGTTGCGGGGTTTCGGTGACATCGCCGGCGGCATAGATGCCGGTGATGGACGTGCGTTGCCAGGCATCCACCACGACGTGGCCGCTGGCGCTGAGTGTCGGCCTCAACACCGGCTCGAAAGTCGCCAGCACGCCGGTATTGGGCAGGTAACCGAACATCACCAGCAGCCAGTCGTAGCGCACCTTGATCGGCCCCCAGGCGGCGACGATGCGTGCGTCCTCGTCGTCGATGTGCAACGAATCCGGTGTGCAGCGATCGCGTAATTCGATGCTCGGATTGGCCTGGCAGGCGTCCTGAAACGGTTGTCGGGCGGAGAAAACGCGCCGCGTGCAGACCCGGACCTGATTGCCGCGTTCGGCCAGGAACAAGGCATGGTCGAGCGCGTTGTCGCCGCCGCCCAGAATCAGCACGCGCGCTTGCCGAATATCGTCGCGGATGGTTTCCGACAGCGGGCCGACGATCACCCGTTCGGTGTTTTCGGCCATTGCCGCCAGCTCGGGCGTGTCGCGCGGGTGCGTGCCGGTGGCGAGGACGATGGCGCCGGCCGCGAGGGATTGTTTGCCGGCCGGTGTTTCGAGTTCCAGCGTGAAATTCCCCGCCGCGCCATGCACTGCGGTGACCCGGCTGTGGCGCAAACAGGTCAGCGGCAGCGCCACGAAATGCCGCGCCATGCGCTCGCTCATCTCGCGGCCAGTCTCTCCCGGCGCGCCCAGCAGCCAGAGATTGGGGTGGAAATTGCCGTGCTGAATGCCACCGATTTCGCCGCTTTGTTCGATGACCACGGGCGTGAGTCCGAAGGACAGGCAGGCATTGGCGCAGGACATGCCGGCGGGGCCGGCGCCGAGGATGGCAACGATCATGGCGGGTGGTTGTACGGGTTTATGCGCGGTTATCATCTGCCGCCGAAACTAGCACAGCCGCCATGCCGTCTCCAGTCTCCACGCCCAAACTTCCGCCTCCGGACCCGGATGCGCTGCTTCATTGCCAGAAAGTCCACGCCCATATTCGTGCTGAAATCGACCGTGCCGGCGGTTGGATAACTTTCGCCCGCTACATGGAATTGGCGCTCTATGCGCCGGGCCTGGGTTACTACGCCGGCGGTGCGGCCAAGTTCGGCGCGGCGGGGGATTTCATCACCGCGCCGGAAATGACGCCGTTGTTCGGCCGCACGCTGGCGCGCTCGGCCGAGGTGGTTTTGACCGAAACCGGCGGTGACATCCTCGAACTGGGCGCCGGCAGCGGCCGCCTGGCGCTCGATCTGCTGCGTGAACTGGAACGCCGACAGGTCTTGCCCGCGCATTACTGCATTCTTGAAGTCAGCCCCGATCTGCAAGCGCGGCAGCGCGCCCTGTTCGCCACGGAAGCGCCGCATCTGCTCGAACGCCTGGTCTGGCTGGAACGTCTGCCGGAGCGTTTTACCGGCCTGATGCTCGCCAACGAAGTGCTCGATGCCATGCCGGTGCATCTGGTGCGCTGGCTGGACGGTGGCCTGTTTGAGCGCGGCGTCATCATTCAGGGCGGCGAGTTCGTCTGGCAGGAGCAGCCTTTGAGCGCCGGCCCGCTTTGGCAAGCCGCCAGGGAGCTCGATCCCGGGCCGGACACCCTGTCCGAAATCAACCTCGCCGCACCGGCCTGGATCAGCAGCCTGGCGCAAAGCCTGGAGCGGGGCATCATCCTGTGCCTCGACTACGGTTTTCCGCGCGCCGAGTACTACCACCCGCAGCGTGACAGCGGCACCTTGCGGGTGCATTACCGACATCACAGCCTGGACGATCCGTTTTACCTGCCGGGTTTGTGCGATCTGACTGCGCACGTCGATTTCAGCGCTGTCGCACGGGCTGGAAGTGAGGCCGGCCTGGAATTGCTGGGTTACACCAGCCAGGCCAACTACCTGCTCAATGCCGGTCTGCTCGATTTCATGGCCGAGATGGACCCGATGACCAGCGACTATTTGCGCACCGCCGCCGCCGTGCAGAAGTTGTTGCAGCCCTCGGAAATGGGCGAGCTGTTCAAGGCGATTGCGTTCGGACGCGGTCTGGATGGCGGTTTGCCGGGATTCGGCCGCGGCGATCGCAGCGGCGCCTTGTAAACGCTTCAGCCGAACGTCCCGGTCAAGTCAACGCTGATACCGGCAAGGCCTGGAACCGATGTCGGGCCAGGTGTTTCCGTCGCGGTGATGTCGGTATAGCGACCGGCGACCGGGGAGCGGTGGAAACGGATCATGCGGGCGGGAATATCGACAATCCAGTATTCGGGGATTGCATACCGTGCGTATAGATCGGCCTTGATGCCACGATCATAAGCAGAGGAGCTGTCGGCCACTTCGACCACCAGCAAGACGTCATCGGGGCCAGGGTGGGCGGTACGGTAGAAGTCTGCGCGCGGTTTCAGCAAGGCGAGGTCGGGGTAGACCTCGACGGTTGGCGACAGACGCAGCGCGTTTTGCACCCAGACGATGGCTTCTCCGCGAATAATTTCGGCGAAGGTCTGAGTAAGCCAGCCCACATTGCCGCAATGAAAACTGCCGATCGGCGCCATATCGATGATCTCCCCTTCAATCAGTTCTACGCGTTCTCCCGGCACGAACATGCCGACTTCCGCCATGGTGTGGAATTGCTCGGCATTGATGCGGTGACGGGTAATGGGGGGCGGGAGGACGAGTTCCATGAACGGCTCCGTTGGAATGACTGCCTGAATTATTGGCGCGTGAAGGCATGCGCCGCAAGCGAGGTTTTTTACTCCTCCGCCGCCGTCTCCATGCCCAGTTCCTGAATCTTGCGCGTCAGCGTGTTGCGGCCCCAGCCGAGCAGGTTGGCGGCTTCGATCTTGCGGCCGCCGGTGTGGGCGAGCGCGACGCGAATCAGCGTGCGTTCGAATTCGCTGGTGAGGTCGGCGAGGATGCCGGTTTCGCCGCGCGCCAGCAGGGTCTGTGCGGTGCGCGCCAGCGCTTCGGACCAGTCCAGTATGGCGCTGGCGGAGTCGTGCAGTGATTCCGACGGCAGGTCTTTCGGTTCGACGACCTGGCTGGGGGCCATCACGGTGAGCCAGTGGCACAGGTTTTCCAGTTGCCGCACGTTGCCGGGGTAGGGCAGGGCGGCCAGGGCTTTCATGGCTTCTTCGGAAACCTGCTTCATTTCCACGCCCAGATCCTGCGCGCTCTTTTTCAGAAAGTGCTTGATCAGCAAGGGAATGTCTTCGCGCCGTTCGCGCAAGCTGGGTAGCTTGATGCGGATGACGTTGAGGCGATGGAACAGGTCTTCCCGAAACAGGCCGCTGCGCACGCGGTCTTCCAGCGCCTGATGGGTGGCGGCGATGACGCGCACGTTGACGCGCACCGGGGCATGGCCGCCGACGCGGTAGAACTCGCCGTCGGCGAGTACACGTAGCAACCGGGTTTGCAGGTCGGATGGCATGTCGCCGATTTCATCGAGGAACAAGGTGCCGCCGTCGGCCTGTTCGAAGCGGCCGCGGCGGGATGCGGTGGCGCCGGTGAAGGCGCCGCGTTCGTGGCCGAACAGTTCGCTTTCGAGCAGGTCTTTCGGGATTGCGGCGGTATTCAGCGCGATGAACGGCTTGTCGCGGCGCGGGCTGTGCCGGTGCAGCGCGTGCGCGACCAGTTCCTTGCCGGAGCCGGTTTCGCCGGTGATCAGCACGGTGGCGTGGCTTTGTGCGAGGCGGCCGATGGCGCGGAATACGTCCTGCATGGCTGGCGCCTGGCCCAGCATGGCCTGGCCGACGAGGCCGGAATCGAGCCCCGGCGGTTCGTCGCTGCGGTTGCCTTCTTCCAGCGCGCGGTGGATCAGTTCCAGTGCGTGATTGACGTCGAACGGTTTCGGCAGATATTCGAATGCGCCGCCCTGGAAGGCGGAGACCGCCGAATCGAGATCGGAATAGGCGGTCATGATGATGATCGGCAGGCGCGGGTGCTCGACTTTCAGGCGCTCCATGAAATCCAGTCCGCTCATGCCGGGCATGCGAATGTCGGACAGCACCGCGCCGGGTGTTTCCTTGTCGAGCGCGCGCAAGGCCGCTTCGGCGCTTTCGAAAATGCGGTGCGGCAGGTTTTCGCGCGCCAGGGCTTTCTCGAACACCCAGCGGATGGAGCGGTCGTCGTCGATGATCCAGACGGGTTTCATGGGGTGGGTTTCCTTGGATTGAAGGTAGGGTGGATAAGCGAAGCGCATCCACCATCGCAGGCGTCAAAGGTGGATGCGCTTCGCTTATCCACCCTACCTGGCTGCTTGGTTCTACTTGTCATTTGATTGGCAAATAAATCGAAAAACAGGTGCGTCCGGGCTGGCTCTCGACGTGGATAGCGCCTTCGTGGCGTTGTACCAGGCTCTGCGCCAGGGTCAGCCCCAGGCCGGTGCCGCCTTCGCGGCCGGAAACCAGCGGGAAGAACACGCGGTCGAGCATGTCGTCGGGAATGCCGGGGCCGTTGTCGATGACATCCAGTCGGATCGCCAGCTTCCACAGTTTCATCGCCAGCGTGACTTGCCGCGCTACTCGGGTGCGGAAAGTGATGCGGCCTGCGCCGTCCCCATCCATTCCATGGATTGCCTGGGCCGCGTTGCGGGTGATGTTGAGCACGGCCTGAATCAACTGTTCCGGGTCGCCTTCCAGGTCCGGCAGGCTGGTGTCGTAGTCGCATTCAAACTGCAGCAGCGGAAATTCTGCGCGCAGCAGGCTGCGCACCCGTTCCAGCACTTCATGGATGTTGATCGCCTGGATTACCGGCCGTTTGGCCGGTGTCAGCAGGCGGTCAAGCAAGCTTTGCAGGCGGTTGGTTTCCTGGATGATGACCTGGGTGTATTCGCGCAGGTCGGCGGAATCCAGTTCCGCCTCCAGTAATTGCGCCGCGCCGCGGATGCCGCCGAGCGGATTGCGGATTTCGTGCGCCAACTGGCGCAGCAATTGCTGGCTGGCCTGGGTCTGCGCCATGACTTGTTCATCGCGCGCGATGCGCACATTACCGGCGGCGGGATGCAGTTCGATCACCGCCGCGCCGATGGCATCTTCGAGCGGGGAAACGGTCGCGGACAGCACCAGGGTGTGCCCGTTGATAGGGAGCGCGACATCATGTTCGGTGTAGGTCGCGCCCTCGGATAGTGCATGATCCAGCGCGCGCACCAATTCGGGGCATTCACTCAGGAGCTGGCTGACCGAGCGTCCCAACGCGTGATAGGTCGAGATGCCCAACAGGTTTTCCGCCGCCGGGTTGAGATAGCGGGTGATGCGCTGTGCATCGACGATCAGAACGGCGGTGGCGAGAATGTCGGTATTGGGCAGGGTCGGCATGGTGGCTGGCAGGCGAGGTTGCCACCAGATTAGCAAGAAGCAGGCCACGGTGTCGCAGTTCGTAGGGTGCGCCGTGCGCACCAGTGAACGTGAATCGGTGCGCACGGCGCACCCTACCCTTCTAGAATGAACGCTGTTCTCGGGGGAGTAACACGCAATGACCACCTATCTCAATCTCGACGGCAACGAAGCCGCCGCCCGCATGGCTTATCTGTGCAACGAGGTGATCGCGATTTACCCGATCACGCCGTCGTCCAACATGGGCGAATGGGCTGACGAATGGGCCGCGCAAGGCAAGCCCAACCTGTGGGGCGCGGTGCCGAAAATCATCGAGATGCAGTCGGAAGGCGGCGCGGCCGGCACGCTGCACGGCGCGCTGACTTCCGGCGCGCTGGCCACCAGTTTCACCGCCAGCCAGGGCCTGCTGCTGTTCATTCCCAATCTGTACAAGATCGCCGGCGAGCTGTCGCCGTTCGTGCTGCACGTCGCGGCGCGTGCGCTGGCGACGCATGCGCTGTCGATCTTCGGCGACCATTCCGATGTGATGGCCTGCCGCGCCACCGGCTGCGCGATGCTGTGCGCCAACTCGGTGCAGGAAGCGCAGGACTTCGCGCTGATCGCCCAGGCCGCCACGCTGGCCGGGCGCATCCCGGTGATTCATTTCTTCGACGGTTTCCGCACCTCGCACGAAGTCGCCAAGATCGTCGCGGTCGAGCCGGAAACCGTGCGCGCGATGATCGACGATAGCCAGGTGGCGGCGCATCGCTTGCGCGCGTTGTCGCCGGAACACCCGGTCATTCGCGGCACCTCGCAGAATCCGGATGTGTTCTTCCAGTCGCGCGAGCGGGCGAATCCGTTTTACGACGCCTTCCCGGCGCTGGTGCAAAGCGCGATGGATCGTTTCGGCGAACTGACCGGTCGGCATTACCGGCTGTTCGACTACGTCGGCGCCGCCGATGCCGAACGCGTCATTGTGCTGATGGGCTCCGGCGCGGAAACCGCGCTCGAGACGGTGGAACATCTGCAAGCGCGCGGCGAAAAAGTCGGCGTGCTGAATGTGCGGCTGTACCGGCCGCTCGATGCCGACGCGCTGCTGGCCGCGATTCCGGCCAGCGTCAAGGCGATCGCGGTGCTGGATCGCTGCAAGGAGCCGGGCGCCGATGGCGAACCGCTGTACAAGGATGTGATCACCGCGCTGGCGCAAGGGGTGATGTCCGGAGCGGCGGATGGTCTCCGCGCGATGCCGAAGGTGATCGGCGGGCGTTACGGGCTGGGCAGCAAGGAATTCACGCCGGGCATGGTGGCGGCGGTGTTTGCCGAACTGGCGCAAGCTGCGCCGAAACGTCAATTCACCGTCGGCATTCGCGACGACATCACCCATCTTTCGCTGGCTTGGGACACCGCTTTCCGCACCGATGCCGCGCGGAAACTCCAGCATGCCGTGTTCTGGGGTCTGGGCGCGGACGGCACGGTGTCGGCCAACAAGAACTCGATCAAGATCGTCGGCGAAGCGACCGATCTGCAAGCCCAGGGCTATTTCGTTTACGACTCGAAGAAATCCGGCGCGGTCACGGTGTCGCATCTGCGTTTTGGCGAGGATGTCATCCGCTCGACCTATCTGGTGGAAGAGGGCATGGCCAATTTCGTCGCCTGCCATCAGACCGTGTTCGTCGAGCGCTACGACCTGCTCGCGCATGCCGCGCCGGGCGGCGTGTTCCTGCTCAACAGCCCGGAATCGAGCGAGACGGTGTGGGCCAGCCTGCCGGAAAAAATGCGCGCGCAGATTCTGGATAAACGCCTGCAACTCTGGGTCATCGACGCCTACGCCGTCGCCGACGCAGCCGGCATGGGGCGGCGCATCAACACCATCATGCAGACCTGTTTCTTCGCCATTTCCGGCATCCTGCCCAAGGACGAGGCCATCGTCGCGATCAAGCAGGCGGTGGACAAGACCTACGGCAAGAAGAGCAAGCGCCTGGCGGATCTGAATCATGGCGCCATCGACAAGACGCTGGAAAATCTGCACCAGGTGGTTCTCTCCCCTCTCCCGCAGGCGGGAGAGGGGGCGGGGGAGAGGGAGACTCCGGCGTTGGAGCAAAGCGCCCTCTCCCCAACCCTCTCCCGCTCGCGGGAGAGGGAGTTACCCGCCTTCGTGCGCGATTTCAGCCTGCCGATCTACGCCGGCAAGGGCGACGAGTTGCCGGTCTCCCTGATGCCGGTCGACGGCACCTTCCCGGTCGGCACCGCGCAATACGAGAAGCGCAACATCGCGCTGGAAATCCCGATCTGGGAAGCCGATCTGTGTACGCAATGCGGCAAATGCGTTTTCGTCTGCCCGCATTCTGCGATCCGCGCGCGCGCCTTCACCGTCGAAGATGCCGCCGACTTTGCCAGCAAAGCGCCGCCGACTTTCAAACATGTCCCGGCCAGGAGCAAGGATTACCCGGCCGGCACCCACATCAGCTATCAGGTCGCGCCGGAGGATTGCACCGGCTGCGGCGATTGCATCGAGGCATGCCCGATCCACGACAAGAGCAATCTCAGCCGGCGCGCCGTCAACATGGCGCCGCAAGCGCCGCTGCGCGAGCCGGAACGCGACAACTACGCGTTCTTCCTGGCGCTGCCCGAGTTCGACCGTAGCGCGGTGAAACACACCACCATCCCCGGCTCCATGCTGCTCGACCCGCTGTTCGAATATTCCGGCGCCTGCGCCGGCTGCGGCGAGACGCCCTACATCCGTCTCGCCACCCAGTTGTTCGGCGACCGCATGCTGATCGCCAACGCCACCGGCTGTTCGTCGATCTACGGCGGCAATCTGCCGACCACGCCGTACACCGTGAACGGCGCCGGACGCGGCCCGGCCTGGAGCAATTCGCTGTTCGAGGACAACGCCGAATTCGGTCTCGGCATGCGCCTGGCCGCCGATCAGTTGATGGCTTACGCGAAGCAGTTGGCGAAGGAGCTGGCTGCGGAAATCGGTGGCGATCTGGCTACTGCTTTGATCGAAGCCGACCAGCGCGAGGAATCCGGCCTGTACGCGCAACGCCGTCGCGTCACCCTGCTGCTGGAAAAACTGGCGATATCGAAACATGCGCGCGCCAAGGAACTCGCCAGCGTCGCCGAATGGCTGATCCGCCGCTCGGTGTGGATCATCGGCGGCGACGGCTGGGCTTACGACATCGGCTACGGCGGCCTCGATCACGTGCTGGCGCTGCCCTACGACCTCAACATCCTGGTGCTCGATACCGAGGTTTATTCCAACACCGGCGGCCAGACTTCCAAGGCGACGCCGATCGGCGCGGTGGCCAAGTTCTCCGCCGGCGGCAAGGCCACGGCGAAGAAAGACCTGGGCAAACTGGCTTCCGACTACGGCCATGTCTATGTCGCCAACATCGCCTACGGCGCCAAGGATACGCAGACCTTGCGCGTGTTCCACGAGGCCGAGGCGTATGACGGCCCGGCGCTGATCATCGCCTACAGCCCGTGCATCGCGCACGGATTCGACATGCTCTACAACCAGCGCCAGCAGGAAATGGCGGTAAAGACCGGGCACTGGCCGCTGTTCCGCTACGACCCGCGCGTCGCGGCCGCCGGCGGCAATCCGTTCAAGCTCGATTCCGCCGCGCCCAGCCTGCCGATCAAAGGCTTCATGGAAAGCGAGACCCGTTTCGCGATGTTGCAACGCAGCCATCCGGAAGCCGCACAGCACTTCCTGGAGCAGGCGCAGAAAGATGCCGAACGGCGTTTCAAGGCTTATCAGGAAATGGCGTCTACCCCGCTGGCGGATGGTCATGCCAACGAACCCAAACAGGCATGACAGTCATGCCTGTTTCCCCTCATCCCCAGCCCCTCTCCCGCTTGCGGGAGAGGGGCGCGTCGAGAGTCGCTTCGCGACTTTTATCGTAAGCAGGAGCCTGACATGATCGATCTCTCTACCGACTACGTCGGACTCAAGCTGAAGAATCCGCTGGTGCCGTCGGCCTCGCCGCTGTCGAAAGATCTCGATTCGGCTTTGCGTCTGGAAGATGCCGGCGCCGGCGCGCTGGTGATGTATTCGCTGTTCGAGGAGCAATTGCGCGCGGAAGAGGCGATGACCGACCGCTTCCTGCTGCATGCCGATCTCGGCCATGGCGAGGCGGATGGCTTTCTGCCCGACCACGGTCCTTTCCAGAGCAGTCTCGACCAATACCTGGAACATTTGCGTCTGCTCAAGCATCGGCTGGAGATTCCGGTCATCGCCAGCCTGAATGGCGTTTCGCTGTCGGGCTGGGTCGAGTTGGGCAAGGAAATGCAGCGGGCCGGCGCCGATGCGCTCGAACTCAACGTCTATTACGTGGCCGCCGAAGCGATCCATTCCGGCGATGCGGTGGAGGCGCGTTATGTCAGCCTGCTGACCGAATTGCGCGGCGTGGTCAACCTGCCGATCATCATGAAACTGTCGCCGTTCTTCTCGTCGCTGCCGCATTTCGTCAAGCAACTGGAACAGGCCGGCGCGCGCGGCGTGGCGCTGTTCAACCGCTTCATGCAGCCGGATATCTATCTGGGCAATAGCGCCCAGGAACCGTTGCGCATGGTCGATCAACTGCATTTGTCGTATCCGGACGAAGCCCTGCTGCGCATGCGCTGGATCGCCATCCTGCGTGGCAGCACGCCGCTGACGCTGGCGGCGACCGGCGGCGTGCATGGCCATGAAGAGGTCATGAAACTGCTGCTGGCCGGCGCCGATGTGGTCCACCTGGCCTCCTGCCTGCTCCAGCATGGCCCCGCCAAATTGACGCAAATCCTGCGCGACATGGAACACTGGATGGCGGAACGGGAATATGCATCGGTGGCGCAACTCAAGGGCAGCATGAGCCAGAAAAATCTGCCCGATCCGGGCGCGGTGGAACGCGCCAGTTACATTCGGGTGATCGACAGTTTCAAGCCGCCGGCCGGGGTCTGGCGTTGATATCGCGCTGATTCAGACATTCCGAAAAGACTAAAATCGCCCGCCATGACCGACCCGCACGAAACCCAAGCCCACGAACCTGTCGAGGATAGCCTGCGCCAGGTGATGGACTTGCTCGCTCGCCACAAGCTGGTCGAGTCGCTGGTGCACAAGCAGGCCATGCCGCGCCACGAGCTGGTCGAGTCGCTGGTGCATAAACAGCATCTGGTGGAGCTGACCAAGAAGCTGGACACGCTGCACCCGGCCGACGTGGCCTACATCCTGGAAACCCTGCCGCTGGAAGAGCGGATGCTGGTCTGGGATCTGGTCAAGGCCGATCGCGACGGCGACATCCTGCTCGAAGTCTCCGACGCGGTGCGCGAATCCCTCATCGCGGCGATGGACAACCGCGAGCTGGTGGCCGCCGCCGCCAGCCTGGATACCGACGAGATCGCCGATCTGGCGCCGGATCTGCCGAAGGATGTGGTGCAGGAGCTGATGAAGTCGCTCGACCAGGCCAAGCGCGCCCAGGTCGAATCCTCGCTGTCCTACGACGAAGATTCCGTCGGTGGCTTGATGGATTACGACTTCGTCACCATCCGCGCCGATGTCACGCTGGAAGTCGCGCTGCGTTATTTGCGTTTTCTGAGCGAACTGCCGCCGCATACCGACAAGTTGTTCGTGGTGGATCGGGATGGCCGCCTGACCGGCACGCTGCCGTTGAAACGCATGCTGGTGCATGACCCGGATGCGCATGTTGCGGCGGTGATGTCCGACGACCCGGTGCTGTTCCACCCCTCCGACCCTGCCAGCGATGCCGCCCAGGCGTTCGAACGCTATGACCTGGTCACCGCGCCGGTAGTGGATGCGCAGAATCGCCTGGTCGGCCGCCTCACCGTCGATGTGGTGCTCGACTTCATCCGGTCCGAATCGGAACAGGACATGCTGCAACTGGCCGGTTTGCAGGAAGACGAAGACTTGTTCACCACGGTCTGGAAAGCCGCCAAGAACCGCTGGCTGTGGCTGGCCATCAACCTGTGCACCGCGCTGGTCGCCTCGCGCGTGGTCGGCGCTTTCGAGGGCAGCATCGAGAAACTCGCCGCGCTTGCCGCGCTGATGCCCATCGTCGCCGGCATGGGCGGCAACTCCGGCAACCAGACTTCGACGCTGGTGGTGCGCGGCCTGGCGCTGGGCCTGATCAACAAGGACAACGCCAAACGCATCCTGACCAAGGAACTCGGCATCGCGCTGCTGAACGGCTCGGTCTGGGGCAGCGTCATGGGCGTGGTGACCTATCTGCTCTATGGCAACGCCCCGCTGGGCGGCGTGATGGCCGCCGCGATGATGCTCAACCTGCTGGTCGCCGCCCTGGCCGGCTATTTCGCGCCATCCCTGATCGTCCGTTCCGGCCGCGACCCGGCCTTCGGCTCGGCGGTGCTGACCACCTTCATCACCGATTCGATGGGGTTCTTCATCTTTCTCGGCTTGGCGACGGTGGTGCTGCTGTGATGCCGGAGGGGACGGGCAAGCGGTTCAGCATCGTCATTCCGCATCGCAACGGCGCCGACCTGCTGCTCGGGGCGGTCGCTGCGCTGAAGGCAAGCTGGGATGCGGCTTGCGATGAAGTGATCGTGGTCGATAACGCCAGCACGGACGATTCCCTTGCCCGTTTGACCGCGCAGCACCCAGATGTCGCGGTGATCCGCAACATCTGCAACAACGGCTTCGGCCGCGCCTGCAATCAGGGTCTGCGCCAGGCGCGCGGCGAATATGCGTTGATCCTCAACAACGATGCGCGCCTGCCGGTCGGCGCGCTGGCTGCGTTCGCCGATTTCTTTCGCCAACATGCCAGCGCCGGCCTGCTCGCCGGCCAACTGGTGGGGCTGGATGGCAAGCCGCAACGTTCGTTCGGTTTTTATCCTGGTTTCGCTTCCGAGACTGGCATAGGACGTAAGCGCAAGGCCGCCATGCCTGCTGCCGACGCGCCGTTTCAGGTGGAAACCCTGGTCGGCGCCTGCCTGGCGGTGCGCGCGTCGGCGGTGGCCGATAGCGGCGGCTTCGACGAGGATTTTTTCTTCTACTTCGAGGAAACCGAGTGGTGTCTGCGTTTGCACCGGCACGGCTGGGGCATCTGGCTGCTGCCCGCAGTGAAGGTGTTGCACGGCAAGGGCGAGAGCACGCGGCCGCTGCGCCTGAACGCCCAACTCGAAATGCTGCGCTCCCGCCTGTTGTATTACCGCAAGGCTTTTTCCTGGTACATGGCGGTGTTTCTGACGGTTTGGCGCGTGCTGCGGCTGCTCCTGAATACGCTCAGCGCCAGCATCGGCGTGCTGCTGACCGTTGGTCTGGCGGCGGGCGTGCGACGCAAGGCGACCGCCTATCTGATGCAGTTGGCCTGGCTGTTGCGCGCTTGCCCGGAAAGTTGGGGGCTGCCCGATAAATGCCTGCGCCATCGCATGACTGAGGGCTGAAGTCGCATGGAAAAACTGCCGCTGTCTGTTTTCATCATCGCCAAGAACGAGGCGGATCGGATTCCGATCGTTATCCGCGCCGTGCGCGACTGGGTCGATGAAGTCATCGTCATCGACTCCGGCAGCGAGGATGACACCATCGCGGTCAGCGAGGCGCTCGGCGCGCGCGTGCTGTTCAACGCCTGGCGCGGCTACGGTCCGCAAAAGGTGTTCGCCGAACTGCAATGCCGCAATCTGTGGTTGCTCAATCTCGACGCCGACGAGGAAATTTCGCCCGAACTGGGCCGGGAAATGCGCGCCCTGTTTGCCGCTGCTTCGTCGACCAATAAGCCCGTTTGCGTCGCTTACACCCTGCCCATCCTGCCGCTTTATCCGTTTCAGGACAGCGGCCATCCGTGGACCGCTTTCCACCACCCGGTGCGGCTGTATCGCAAGGACCTGGCCGGTTTCAAGGACGAGCTGGTGCACGATACGGTCGTCGTGCATGAAGGCCGTATCGGCCACCTCAAAGGCATGGTGATCCATCGCTCCTTTCGCTCGTTGGCGCACCATGTCGACAAGGTCAACAGCTATTCCAGCGCCCAGGCCGAGGTGCTGGCCGCGCGCGGGCGCGATCCCGGCCTGCTGGCGCTGTTGCTGACGCCGATCCTGGCGTTCTTCAAACAGTTCATCCTGCGGCGCGAATTCGTCAACGGCATCGATGGCATCGTGGTCAGCTACATGTATGCCTTCCAGCGTTTCATCCGTCTGGCCAAAACGCGCGAACGGCAGCGCCTGGCGCGGCGGCAGGACTGATGCGCACAGTGTTGTGGTGGGGCCGGTTCGACGCGGACTATTCGCGTAACCGCATCCTGCGCGGCCTGCTGGCCGAGTTGGGCTGGCGGGTGGTGGATTTTCAGCCCCGCTTCAGCGGCCTCGCCGACTGGGAGGCTCGTTTGCGACGGTTGCCGCGCCCCGATCTGGTCTGGGTACCCTGTTTCCGGCAGCGCGACCTGGCCGCCGCCAGCCGATGGGCGCGCGCTAAGCGAGTGCCGCTGTTGTTCGATCCGCTCATTTCCGCCTACGACAAACAGGTATTCGAACGCGCCAAAATTCCGTCTGAAAGCGCCCGCGCGCGGCGCTTGTTGGCCTGGGAAAAACGTCTGTTCGAGCGCGCCGATGCGGTGCTGGCGGATACCGAGGAACACGCGCGTTTTTTCGTCGAAACCTTCGGCGTTGCGCAAGACCGGGTCAACGTGGTCTATGTCGGCGCGGAAGAGGCGCTGTTCCGTCCCGATCCGAGCGTTTCAAATCACGTGAACGAAGCGCTCGATGTGCTGTTTTTTGGCAGCTTCATTCCGTTGCAGGGTGCGCCGGTGATCGTCGAAGCCGCGCGCATATACCAGGGGCCGCCGGTGAACTGGACGCTGATCGGCGCCGGGCCGGAACTGGCGCGCTGCAAATCGGCCGCGGCCGGGGTGCCCAATATCCGGTTTGAACCCTGGCTGGATTACACCGCGTTGCCGGCGCGCATCCGCCGCGCGGATATGCTGTTGGGCATTTTTGGTGTCACGTTGAAAGCCGGCCGGGTGATTCCGAACAAGGTTTATCAGGCGCTGGCCTGCGGAAAACCGGTGCTCACGCGCGCTTCAAGCGCGTATCCGCCCGCCCTGGCCGGAGCCGGCACGCACGGCCTGATCTGGGTCGAGGCCGGCAATCCGGCCAGCCTGGCCGAAGCCGTGCGGCGCCTGGCCATCGACGGCACCGCGCTGAAACCGCTGGCTGTAGCGGCCGCCGAGACGTATCGCAGCCATTTTTCCAACGCCATCCTGAAACAGCAGTTGCGCCATGCAATATCCGGGCTAGATGGCGCGGTTGGCGCTCGGACCGACCAGGCTTAGCCGCCCGGCACGCGCAAGATGCCGATGCCGAAACCGCACTGATTCGGGTTGTTGACGAATTCCTGCACATCGGAGACCGGCTTCAGGCGCTTCCACAGGTGGTAGACCTGATTGGTGACGAGCGGTTGTTTCTCGACGATGTCGTGGAAGCCGATGATGCCGCCCGGCCGCACGAATTCCTTGTAATCGTTGTAGTCGGCTTCGACGCCGGTTTCGGTGTGATCGCCGTCGATGAACATGAAATCCGCCTTTGCGCCGTTCAGTTCCTTGGCCAGGCGCGCCTTGAAACTGGCTTCATGCGAATTGCCGGTCAGCAGCGTGACCTGGCAGTTGGAACCGGGCGGCGGAAAGCGGCTGAACAAGGGGCGCTGGAAGGTCATGTCGTTGAGGTCGCAGGTAATCACCCGTTCGGAGGCCAGATACGACCAGATCAACGAGGTGCCGCCGCGCGCGGTGCCGATCTCGACGATGATTTTCGGATTCAGCGCTTGTACCGCCTTGGCCAGTTGCGTGATTTCGGCCGGAATCTGCAAGGTTTTCACGGTCATGTAGCCGCCGCCGCCGAAGTTCATCGCCCAGTCGACCACTTCTTCCAGCGTCCGTTTCTGCGAGTGGTATTCCTTCAGGCGACGTGTGGCGTACAGGCTGTTGAACGGAAGCCGCAGACGGCGGCTGAGTGTCTTCATGAGGCGGGACATGGCGTTTTCCTTGTTGGTGTGGCGCGAGGAGGGGCGGATTCTCTCATTCGGCGGCCGGGGCGGAAACCGTCTCCAGCGCAGCCAGCATGCCGCAGAGCAGCAGCAGAACGATGGGGAACCACCAGCCGGAGAAGAGAACCGGTTGCGAATTGATCGGAAAAGCGATGACCGCAAGGCTGGCGACATAGGGATTAGCTGCCTCGCGCGCCAGCGGTGCGGCCTGGCGATACCAGCGCACGATCAGCGCGATGGCGACGAGCAGGCCGGCCAGCCCGACCAAGCCGGTTTCCGCGCCGACCGCGACATACATCTGGTGCGCGTGGTAGGCGTATTTCCCTTCGGCATTCGGGTTGCGGAACGGGTCGTTGGCGCGGGTGACGAAATGCGGATACGCCGTATCGAACGCCGCCGGCCCGACCCCGGTGAGCGGGTGCGCGCGCAGCATGTTTCCGGCGCTCTCCCAGATGATCATGCGCCCGGAGGAGATCGCATCCAGTTTTTCGAACAGGCTTTGCTCGATCTTCCCGGTTTCGCTGCTGAGGGCCGTAGCGCTGACTTGCATGCGACTTTGCAATACCGGCGACAGGGGAATGACCAGCGCCGTCGACAGGCTGAGCAGCAACAGTATGAAGCGATGTTTCCAGGTCGGCAGCCGCAACATCAGGGCCAGTGCGACCAGCAGCACGAACACCATGTTGGTGCGCGCGCCGGCCAGGGTCGAAATGGCGCTCAGTGGGACGAACAGCAGCATCACCGTCCACGGCCGTGTTCTGGCCAGCGGCCACAGCAGCAGCGGCATCAGCACGACGATGAACAGGCCCATGTGCAGGTTGCCGTCGAACGGCCCGGTGATGCGCATTTGCGTGGTTTCGAGCGGCATGCCGAACAGATCGCGGCCGAAGATGAACTGGATGATCCCGTCCAGCGTCCAGAACAGCAACGTCCAGCCGATCGCGCTTGCCGCATAGGCGTGTCCAGGCTGGCGCAGGCCGTGCAGCAGGGCGATGCCGACCCAGTAGTGCAGCAGCAGGACCAGGCACAGCGTCAGCGAGCCTTGCGGGTGGTAGGAAAACGGCGTCGCCAGCAGGCAGGGAATCCAGAGCAGCAGGAAAATCGCGCCCCAGCGGCGTTCGGCCTGACCTGCCGGCAGCAAACGGCGCGAGGTGTTGAATGCGGCGCGAGACGAAACAACGTGGAGAAAGATGCCGACCCCGAGGAGGATCAGGATGGGTAGCCGTTGCCCGCTCCAGAACGGCGCCCAGAACACCAGCATGACGCCGGCCAGCCAGGCGAGATTGCGAGCGGTGAAGATGGGCTCAGGCATCCGCCAGTTCACGATAGACATCCAGAGTTGACGCGAGCATGCGCGCCAGAGTGAAAGGGTTCTGCGTCGGCACTTCAGGCGGTTGCGCCAGCCAGGCAGCCGCTTTTTTTGCCGCCGCATCGATGTCGCCGAGCGGAATCGCGCCCGCTGGCAGAATCGCGGCCAGTTGCTCGTGCACGCCGCCGTGGTCGTAGGCGATGACCGGTTTGCCCAGGCTCAGGGCTTCCAGCGTGACGCGGCCGAAGGCCTCGGGTTCGCGCGACAGCGACAACACGATATCGCTGACCGCCATGATGTCCTTCAGATCGCTGCGATGGCCGGTGAAGGTGATGTGGTCTTCCAGACCGAGCGCGCGGCATTGCTGCTTCAGTTCGTCAAGGAATTCGCGCCGGCGCGGATGCGCTTCGCCGACGATGAGGCCATGTACCCCAGGTCCATGCACGTCGTGGCCGGCGGCGACCAGTTGTTGCATCAACTGGATGAAATCCTCCTGGCCTTTCCAGCGCGTGATGCGGGCCGGCAGTGTCAGCACCTTGCGGTCGGCCAGTTCCGGATAGTCGGTGCGCCAACGCGCCAGCCAGTCTTCCGACGGCCGGTAGCCGTGCGGGAACTGGGCCGGATCGACGCCGCGCGGAATCAGCCGGATATGTTCGGGTGCGACATTCGGATAGTTGCTGCGGACATAGTCCACGATCATGTCGGAGATGGCGATGACGCGTTCGCCGCGCGACATCACCGCGCTGTAGCGATTGACCGAGTAGGGGCCATGCACGGTGGTAACCAGATGCGGCCGCGTGGCCGGGTTTATGTTCACCCCCATGCCGCGCCAGGCCAGATAACAGACCCAGGCCGGCATGCGCGAGCGGACATGCAGGATGTCCACTTTCTCAGTGCGCAGGTAACGCCGCAGGCGGCCGACGTAGCGCAGCAGCGTCAGCGGCGATTTGCGGCCCACGTCCCAGGCCAGATGTTCGCTGCCCTCGCGTTCGAGTTGCGCCACCAGACGGCCGCCGGCGGAAATCACGATAGAGCGATGACCGTGATCGACCAGGTATTTGCCGACTTCCAGCGTGCCGCGTTCGACGCCGCCGGATTCCAGCGCCGGCAGTACCTGGACGACGGTCAGGTGGCGCGCGCTGTAGGTTGGGTTAGCGGCTTTATCGCGTAACCCAACGTCTTTCTGCTCGGCTGGCTCAGCGCGCGGCATGGTTGCGCAGTTGTTCAGCGACAACTTCGGCCGCGATTTTGATGCCGGCGCGATTCCAGTGGGTGTCGTCCAGCCACCAGGTGAATTGTCCTTGCGCCAGCAACGTATCGGAGGCTGCGGTCAGGTCGGGAGTCAGATCGGTACAGCGCCAGCCCTGTTGTTGGCACAGTTTCGACAAGGCCTGCCATTGCGCGTTGGGTAGCGCGGTTTTGCCAAGGTGACGGGCATAGACGCGGTAGTTGGTCGGGATGAAGAAAACGTGCTTGACGCCTGACACCAGGGTGATCAGGTCTTCGCGCATCGTGGCGGGAATCGCGTACTGCGGTCGCTCGCTGACCTCGATATAGGGCGCGTAAATGCCCATTTTTTGCCCCGCCAGCGTCTCAATGCGCACGCTGCTTGACGCCGCGATGCTGCCCGCCTTGGTGGCGCGGGCGTAGAGAGATTTGGTGACGCGATACAGGTCGCTGCCGGTAAAGATGGCGTAATACTCGCCGGCATAGCGCGCCAGCAGCGTGGGTTTGTCGGCCTGGCTGAGTTTGTAGGTGGTTCCGAAATCGTTGCCCTCGAACAGGAACAGGACGGCCCGTACCGGGCCGGCATGCTGGCGCTGGAAAGCGCGCCAGGTGGACAGATAGTCGGAAATGTCGCCGGGATGGCCCAGGTTGTAGGCCTTGATGCCGCGCGCGTTGGCCAACTGCGTGCTGAGGGTGTCGGCCTGGCTGTCGCCCATGCTGACCACGAAGGAATCGCCGATCAGCACGAGGTCGCCGTCGGCATAGTCCTTGTCGTTGCGGAAGCCGGCGCTGTCAGTCTGGAAAATAATCTTGCGCGCTTGCGCCAGGTCGGCCGCGGTCAGCGCCTTGAGATCGCCATGCGGGGCGGTCATCTCGATGCGGGCGTTCTTCCGGTAGGCGCGGTGGCCCTGTGCGTGGTCTCTCTGCACCAGTTGTTCGTGCGGCCGGTAGTACATGGCCTTGTCGAGGCCGAGCAGGTGGATCGCGAAGCTGCAAAACAGCGTCGCCACACCCAGGGACAGCGTGGTGGCGACGGCCGGCAGGGCGCCTGCGCGAAAGTAGAAGATGCCCAGCGCGATCAGGACGGCGAGCTGGATGCCGCCCGGCACGCCGTAAAACAGCAGCAGATGCAGCGTGGCAAGCAGCGCCAGTGCGGTGATCCAGTGGCGCGATGGGGTCAACCTGGCCATCGGCTCAATCCAGCTCGAAGGCGGTTTCGTAATTGAGCTTCAGCGCCGGATCCTGATCTTCCTTGCGCAACAGGCAATTGCCGACCGCGAGCAATTCGATTTCGCAGCCCATGAAGCAGCGGAAGGCGTCCTCCGGCGTGCAAACGATGGGTTCGCCGCGCACGTTGAAACTGGTGTTGACCACGACCGGACAGCCGGTGAGTTCATTGAAGCGCGAGATCAGCGCGTGATAGCGCGGATTGGTGCCGGCATGCACGGTCTGGATGCGCGCCGAATAATCCACGTGGGTCACCGCCGGGATGTCGGAACGCGGCACTTTCAGTTTGTCGATGCCGAACAGGTTCTGCTCATCGGCGTTCATCGCCCGGCGGCGGCTTTCGACCACGTCGGCCACCAGCAGCATGTAAGGGCTGTCGCCATCCAGTTCGAACCATTCGGCGACCCGCTCGCGCAGCACGGACGGGGCGAACGGGCGGAACGACTCGCGATATTTCACCTTCAGATTCAGCGTCGATTGCATGCGCGGCGAACGCGGATCGCCCAGGATGGAACGGCCGCCCAGCGCGCGCGGGCCGAATTCCATGCGGCCCTGGAACCAGCCCAGCGCCTTTTCCTCGGCCAGGCCGTGTGCGCAGGCGTCGAACAAGGCGGCGTCGTCCGGCACGCTGAACACCGCACCGGCCGCGCGCAGGCGCTGCTCGATGTCCGCTTGCGCGAATTCGGGGCCGAGATAGGAACCGTGCATCGCATCGGGTTGTTGCCGGGCTTGCAACGACGGGCGCGGCTGGTCGAGATGCAGGTAATGCCCGATCAGCGCCGCGCCCAGCGCGCCGCCGGCATCGCCCGCCGCCGGCTGAATCCAGAGGTTCTTCGCGGCGCCGTCGCGCAGCACCTTGCCGTTGCCGACGCAGTTGAGGGCGACGCCGCCGGCCAGACAGACATTCTCGATGCCGGTTTCCGCAACCGCCGCGCGCACCAGGCGCAGCATGGCTTCCTCGGTCACCGCCTGCACCGAGGCGGCCAGATCCATCTCGCGCTGGGTCAGCGCCTGCCCGGACGCGCGCGGTGGCGCGCCGAACAGGTCGTGAAATTTGCGGTTGGTCATGGTCAGGCCGGTGCAGTAGTCGAAATACGACATGTCCAGATGGAAGCTGCCGTCCGGTTTGAGGTCGATCAGGTGGTCGAGGATGGTTTGCGCGTATTTCGGCTGGCCGTAGGGCGCCAGGCCCATGACCTTGTATTCGCCGGAATTGACCTTGAAGCCGGTGTAATAGGTGAACGCCGAGTAGAGCAGGCCGAGCGAGTGCGGAAAGTGGATTTCCTTGATCATCTCCAGCGTGTTGCCGCGGCCGATGGCGAGCGAAGTGGTGGTCCATTCGCCGACGCCGTCCATGGTCAGCACCACGGCCTCGTCGAACGGCGACGGGAAGAAGGCGCTGGCGGCATGGCTCAGGTGGTGTTCGGAGAACAGCAGGCGCGCCGGGTCGATCTTTTCCTTCGCGATGTCTTTCAACTCGGACAGCAGCAGATCCTTCAGGAACAGTTTTTCCCGCAGCCAGACCGGCATCGCGGTCTTGAACGAGGCGAAGCCGCGCGGCGCGAAGGCGAGGTAGGTTTCCAGCAATCGCTCGAACTTGAGCAGGGGCTTGTCGTAGAACACGATGCGATCGACGTCGGCCAGCGCGATGCCGGCATGTTGCAGGCAGAACGCGATGGCCTGGTGCGGGAAAGCGGCATCGTGTTTCTTGCGGGTGAAGCGTTCTTCCTGCGCCGCCGCCGCGATCTCGCCGTCGATCAGCAGGGCGGCGGCGCTGTCGTGGTAGTAGGCCGAAATGCCGAGGATGCGTTGGGAACTAGGCACGGCGTCGCTCAGAACAGGGTGTAGATGAAGGGCGCCACAGCCGAACCCTGCGCCAATATCAACAAGCCGCCCAACAGCAGCATGACGATCAGAATCGGCAGCAGCCAGAATTTCTTGCGGCTGCGCATGTAGAGCCAGAGTTCGTGCAGAAATGACATGGGTCGTTGCCTTGCTTTCAGGAATAGGGCTTTAAAACTGGCGCGGCAGGCTGTCGGCAGCGGGGCCGGGCGGCTGACGATTGATCCAGTAACTCGATGCATTCGGGTCGCGCTTCAGGCGCAACGGGTCTTTACCCAGGATTTTGAAGATCAGGCCGATCGGTACGATGGTCAGCCCATAGATCAGTCCGAGAACAACGGGATTGACGATCTTGTGCATGAGCCCGCCCAAGCGAGTCCAAAGCCGGTTGAGCGGCGTCAGCGCAGCCGGGAAAAGCCAGGCGGCGAGTGCAAACAGGGCGGCCAGGATCAGCGCCCAGATACGCGGCGCTGCGGCATCGAGCAGGGGCCAGCAGCCGACAATGGCGAAAAAGGCGGTGAATACCCAGCCGAATTCGCGGTTCGAGGCGGTTTTAACGGGGGCGGCGGCGGGGCTGTGCAGGTGGTCCATGTTTTCAGAATGTGCGCGCGAGGTGGCAAAACGCTGGGGGCGGCAATGATACCGTCAGGCTGCGCGGCTGTGTTTGGCGGCAGGGGTATCGAGCAGCTTTTCAAGAATCAGGTCGGCGATGCGCTCGGCTTCGTTGAACGATTGTGCGAGCGGCTTCAGCGTCTGGCCGGTTTGCCAGGCTTCGTATGGCGTCACCCAGCCGTCTGCAAGCAGCTTCTCGACGCCGCGCCGAACCCGGCTGTCTTGCGGATCGCAGAGTCTGAGCAGGCCAACGCCGGCGCCGGCGGTGAGCGCCTCATACAACATCGAAACACTGTCCTCCGTGACCCAGACCTGGCCGGCCTGGGCCAACGCCTGTTCCAGCCAGCCGGGGCCGGTTTCGTGGTGAGGGATCAGTCTGAGATTGTCGGGCAGCGGCTGTGGCAGCGAGTCCAGAAAGTTCGCCGGGGTACGCCGCGAGGTGGTCAATTGCCAGGCGATTAGCGGACTGGCCAGGGCGATTGCTGCGACCGCCGCGCCGACCGCCGCGTCATCCCAACGATAGTGGCTGGAGATGCCGCCGATCAACATCAGGCCTTGATCGGGTGAGCGGGTCGTTGAAATCTGTACATCATTGAGCACGCCGCGAATGGCGGCGACGTTGCGGCGACGCGGCGGCTTGTCGTGTTCGGGAATCACGCACAGATCGAACAGCGATAACGGCAAGCTCGGTTTCATCAGTACCACTGCCTTGCCACCGAATTTGCCACCGAATGCCCGGCGCGCCGCCAGCAAGGCGAAATGGGTGGCATGGCCGGCGGCGAGAATGATGTCGGGTTTGGCAAGGCCGTTCCCCGCTGGAAAACGGCCTTGCATCCACTGCAATAACGCGGTGCCGCGGGCGGGCGCGGCCAGGTCGAAGCACTCGCCCGGCCGATTTCTTAATAGTGCATGCGCCAGACCCAGCGTCTGTTTTTCGTGGCCGGGTTTGCCATCGGTGAGGCGCCAGATGATCAACGGTCGGTCAGAACGGGATGTCATCGTCCATATCGTTGACCGCGCCAGCGCTGCTGCCACCGCCACCCGAAGGTTTGGCGCTACGTGGTTCATTGTCGGCCGGCGGCGCGTCGTAATCGGCTATGCCGCCGCCGCTACCAGGGCGCGAGCCGAGCATCTTCATTTCATCGGCGACGATCTCGGTGGTGTAGCGGTCCTGCCCGTCCTTGTCCTGCCACTTGCGGGTCTTCAGCGAGCCTTCGATATAGACCTGTGAGCCTTTGCGCAGGTATTGGCTGGCGATTTCGGCCAGTTTGCGGAAGAAGACCACGCGATGCCATTCGGTGGCTTCGCGCTTGTCGCCGCTGCTCTTGTCCTTCCATGTATCCGTGGTCGCCAGCGTGATGTTGGTCACCGCTTCGCCATTCGGCATGTAACGGGTTTCCGGGTCTTTTCCCAGATTGCCAACCAGAATTACCTTATTAACCGAAGCCATTTATTGCCCTCCTTGAAGTAAATGTCGAATTCCTTCTTCGTCCCAGCCGGTTTGCGCGACTTTCAGCAAAACCGAGCCTTCCTCGTGCAGCACGGTCACCGTTTCGACGCCGGTGAACACGGCGAGCCGGGTTGCCAGTCGTTGTGCCTCCTGGCTGGAAATGGCGCCGATGTGAAACATCTGGGTCTTCACGCGCGGCGGCGCGGTCATGCGTGCAGCCAGAATCAGCCAGATCGCCATCAATGCCGAGCAGAAGATAAAAACAGCGCTGAAGCCGAGGTTCTGCGCCAGCCAACCGCCCGCCGCGCCGCCGAAAAACAGGCCAAGCGCTTGCGAAGTATTGTAAACACCCATCGCCGTGCCTTTGGCTTCGGGCGGGGCGATTTTCGAGACCAGCGAGGGCAGGCTGGCTTCCAGAATATTGAAGGCGACGAAGTAGGCGAACAGCGCCGCGACCACGCCCCAGAACGCATGCATCGAGTGTGTCAGAACCGAAAAGGCCAGGCCGATTTGCGCCGCCAGCATGAGGGCGATAGCGGCGACAAATATCCTCTTCAGGCCGCCGTGTTTTTCGCCATAAATGATCGCCGGCACCAGGATGACCAGCGAGGCGAGCAGTGCCGGCAGATAAACCTGCCAGTGGTGCTGGGCATCGAGGCCGCCTTCGACCAGCGCGAAGGGTACGACGATGAACATGGCCATTTGTGCCGCATGCAACGCGAAGATGCCCCAGTTCAGGCGCAGCAACTCGGTCTGGCGCAATACGTCTTTCAGGCGCGCCGGGTTGGTTTGAGCATCGGAGTGGAAGGCCGTCTTGCCGGGATTGGGGGTGATGAACTTGACCACGAGGATGGCCAGCAGGGCGAGCACGCCGGTCATCGCGAACATGCCCGGTACGCCGATCCAGCGGTAAAACGCGGGGCTGGCGGCGAGCGAGAAGGCGAACGCCAGGCCGATGGTGCTGCCGATCATGGCCATGGCCTGGGTGCGTTTTTCTTCCCGGGTCAGATCGGCCAATAGCGCGGTGACCGCCGCGGAAATTGCGCCGGCGCCTTGCAGTGCGCGACCCAGCAGCACGCCCCAGAGATCGGTCGCCGTGGCGGCGTAGAAGCTGCCGAATGCGAAGATCAGCAGCCCGGCGATGATCACCGGCTTGCGGCCGAGGCGATCCGACGCCATGCCGAACGGGATCATCAGAATCGCCTGGGTCAGGCCGTACATGCCGAGTGCGAGGCCGACCAGAGTATGGCTGTCGCCGCCCGGCAAGGTTTTTGCATACAGCGCGAATACCGGCAGAATCAGAAACATGCCCAGCATGCGCAAGCCGAAGATGCCGGCCAGAGACACGGCGGCACGACGTTCTGTAGCGGTCATCGGGTTCGAGTCGGAGCGGGGCATGGCGGGGTGAATGCGTCCCATGCGGACGCAAGGGCGAAGGTAAAAAGGCCCGTCATATTAGCCGCTTTCCCGTTTTGCCTTGAGCCTTGAATCGGGCCCTGATGGCGTGTGCGCCAAGTCATTGATTTGCACCCGTAAAGGGCACGCCGGATTCATAAGCGGCTAAAGCCGCAACGACTCCGCTGCACCCGTAAAGGGCACGCCGGATTCGTAAGTCGCTAAAGCGACAACGACTCCGCTGTTCCGATTGGCGTGGAATTGTGGACTTTTAGGGGGGGATTCCGGCACAATCGCCGCCGTTTCCACAACTGACAGTCTGCAAAACAGCTGTCGAGTTGAATACCAATGAATCGTAAGCGATCGACCAAAAAATCGTCCGACCAGGCTGTCGCCGACACTTCAGGTAAAGGCGCGCTGGTACTGCACGGGCCTAATCTGAATCTGCTGGGCACCCGCGAACCCGAACATTATGGCGACCAGACGCTGGCCGATATCGACGCCGCCCTGATCGAACAGGGCGCCGCGGTCGGCGTGAAGGTGACCTGCTTTCAGAGCAACGCCGAACATCTTCTGGTTGAACGCGTGCATGCCGCGCGTGCCGACAATACCGGCTTCATCATCATCAACCCCGCCGCTTTCACGCATACCAGCGTGGCTTTGCGCGATGCGCTGGCGGCGGTGGCCATCCCATTCATCGAAGTGCATTTGTCCAATGTCCATGCCCGCGAAGCTTTCCGTCAGCATTCGTATTTTTCCGACCAGGCGGTGGGCGTCATTTCTGGATTAGGGGCGATGGGTTATCTGTTCGCCCTGGGCTATGCGCTTCACGCCTTGGAGGATTGAATTCATGGATTTACGCAAACTCAAGAAACTGATCGACCTGGTGCAGGACTCCGGCATTGCCGAACTGGAGATCACCGAGGGCGAAGAGAAAGTTCGCATTACCAGCAAGCTCGCCGGCCAGGCCATGTATGCCGCGCCGCAAATGATGCACGCTGCCATGCTGCCTGCCGCTGCAACTGCGCCGGCAGCAGTCGCCGATGCCGAGCCGGCGGAACCGGAAGGCCATGTGGTCAAGTCGCCGATGGTCGGTACGTTCTATCGCACGCCCTCACCCAACGCCAAGTCGTTTGTTGAAGTCGGGCAGACGGTCAAGGATGGTGAGACGCTATGCATCATCGAGGCGATGAAGCTGATGAACGAGATCGAGTCGGATGTCGCCGGCGTCGTCAAAGCCATCCTGATCGAAAACGGTCAGCCTGTGGAATACGGTCAGCCGCTATTCATCATCGGCTGATGGGTTAATCCATGTTTGAAAAAATCCTCATAGCCAATCGCGGCGAAATCGCTCTTCGCATCCAGCGCGCCTGTCGCGAGATGGGCATCAAGACGGTTGCGGTGCATTCCGAGGCCGATGCCGAAGCCAAATACGTGCGTCTGGCCGATGAATCGGTGTGCATCGGCCCGGCGCCTTCCGCCAAGAGTTATCTGCACGTTCCCTCGATCATCGCTGCCGCTGAAGTCACCGACGCGGAAGCGATCCATCCGGGTTACGGCTTCCTTTCCGAAAATGCCGATTTCGCCGAGCGGGTGGAAAACTCGGGTTTCGTATTCATCGGCCCGCGTCCGGAAACCATCCGCCTGATGGGCGACAAGGTCTCCGCCAAAGATGCGATGAAGGCTTCCGGCGTGCCTTGCGTGCCGGGTTCCGATGGCGCGCTCGGCGAAGATCAGGATGAATGGATACGCCAGGCCAAGGACATCGGTTATCCGATCATCATCAAGGCGGCCGGCGGCGGCGGCGGTCGCGGCATGCGCGTGGTGCATACCGAAGCGGCGCTGATCCAGTCCGTGCTGATGACCCAGAACGAAGCCGGGACTACCTTCGGCAACCCGACGGTGTACATGGAGAAATTCCTCGGCAACCCGCGCCACATCGAGATTCAGGTGCTGTCCGATACGCACGGCCACGCCATCCATCTGGGCGAGCGCGACTGTTCCATGCAACGTCGCCACCAGAAGGTGCTGGAAGAAGCGCCGGCGCCCGGACTTGCCACGAAACTGCGCAACAAGATCGGCGAACGCTGCGCGGAAGCCTGCCGCAAGATCGGTTATCGCGGTGCCGGCACCTTCGAGTTCCTGTACGAGAACGGCGAGTTTTTCTTCATCGAAATGAATACCCGCGTGCAGGTCGAGCATCCGGTCACCGAATTCATCACCGGCGTCGATATCGTGCAGGAAAGCATCCGCATCGCCGCCGGACTCGAACTGGCGAACACGCAGAAAGACATTCAGTTCCGCGGCCATGCCATCGAATGCCGCATCAATGCGGAAGACCCGCACACCTTCGTGCCCTCGCCTGGCCGCATCACGCTGTATCACGCGCCCGGCGGCCCCGGTGTGCGTGTCGATTCGCACGTCTACCAGAACTACTATGTGCCGCAGTACTACGACTCGATGATCGGCAAGCTGATCACCTACGGCGCCACGCGCGAACAGGCCATCGCCCGTATGCGTATCGCGCTGTCCGAGATGATCGTGGAGGGCATCAAGACCAATATCCCGTTGCATCAGGAGTTGCTGGTCGATCCGGTCGTGCTGGAAGGCGGCTACAGCATTCATTACCTGGAAAACAAGCTCGGCCTTAATAAGCACTGAGCAAGCACTGAGCAAACATTGAACGGAGCGCGGCGGCTATGGCATGGGTCTCCCTGAAATTGGCCGCCGACGGCGAGGCTGCGGAAGCGCTCGCCGACGCCTTGATGGAAGCCGGCGCGCTATCCGTTTCGATCGAAGATCGAGACGCTGGCACTTCAGCAGAACAAGCCCAGTTCGGCGAGCCAGGACTGGACGATCCGAAGGCCTGGCAACGCAACTGGGTCGTCGCCTTGCTGGCGGCGGATGTCGATGTCGAAGCGCTGATTGCTGGCCTGAACCTGCCGGCCGAGGTTAAACGCAAGATCGGCGAACGCAAGATCGGCGAGCGCGAGCTCGAAGTCGTGCCCGAGCAGGACTGGGTGCGCCTGACTCAATCCCAATTCGAACCGATCCCGATTTCCGATCGCTTGTGGATCGTGCCGTCCTGGCATGACGCCGCTGATTTTGTAAATTCGCCGGATGCCATCGTGCTGGTCCTCGACCCCGGCCTCGCTTTCGGCACCGGCAGTCATCCCACCACGCGTTTGTGCCTGAAATGGCTGGAACAGCACCTGCGGGGTGGCGAGGGTGGAAACCTCAGCGTGCTCGATTACGGTTGCGGCTCCGGCATTCTGGCGATTGCCGCCAAGAAGCTGGGCGCCGCTCGGGTCGTCGGCACCGATGTCGATGCGCAAGCCATTACCGCCTCGTGCAGCAATGCCGAAAACAATCGGGCCGAGGCTGCGTTTTTCCTGCCGGATACCTTGCCGGCCGGCGAGTTCGACGTGCTGGTCGCCAACATCCTGACCAACCCGCTCAAGGCGCTGATGCCGCTGCTGACCGGGCGGGTAAAGGCGGGCGGCCGCATCGCCCTGTCCGGCATCCTGGCCGAACAGGCCGACGAGGTGCTCGCCCTCTACAGCCAGGCTTTCGACATGCGGCTGTGGGCGACGGAAGACGGCTGGGTCTGCCTGGCAGGCACAAAATGTTGATGAAATGCCATGCAGCTCCCTGACTTTGTAGGGTGCGCCGCGCGCACCGATTCGCTTCCAATGGTGCGCGCGGAGCACCCTACTGCGTTGCCGCGCTAACGCCTTCCCATGCAAACCACCTGCCCCGAGTGCCGCACCACCTTCCGGGTCGGCCAGGATGACCTTGGCGCTCGCCGCGGGCTGGTGCGCTGCGGGCACTGCAACGCGGTATTCAACGCCTACGACACGCTGCTGCCGGAACTGGAAGCGCCGCCTGCCGACGGACTGCCGGAGAGCGACATCGAATATGTCGAACCTGCGGCGTCTGAGTTCGTCCCCCTGGTCAGCGCCGAACCGGAGCGCGAAGCGCGCACCCCCGATGCGCCCCGCGCGGATGACGAAGCGGGTGTGCCAGCACAAACTGAAGACGGCACGCCTTCGCTCACCGAGCCGCGGGTAATCGCTCCCGCCGCCGCGTCTCAGGCAACAAAACAAGACATTCTGCTGGAGCCTTTGTGGGCGCAACCTTCGCGGCGCCAGTGGTCATGGAAGTCGGTTCTCGCTATTTTTCTGGCGGCTCTGCTGGCCGGCTTGCTCCTGCTGCAAGCCGCATATTTTTTGCGCGCTGAATTGGCCGCTGCCGCACCCGTCACACGACCTGCGCTGGAATTGCTCTGCCGGCCGTTGAACTGTGTCGTGCCGTTGCCGCGCCAACTGACGCAAGAGGCCATTACCGCCTCGTCGCTGGAACACGATCAGGAACAAAAATCGCGCGTGCGGCTGACTTTTCTGCTGACCAATCGCACTGGACAAACCCAGGCCTGGCCGCAGATCACGCTGACGCTGAGCGATGTTCGGGAGGCGCCGGTGGCGCAGCAGGTTTTTCGTCCGCAAGCCTATTTGCCCAAAGGCGTGAAAATCTCTGCCGGCATGGCCGCTGGCGGCGAGCGCGAAATTCGGCTTGATCTCGACATCGGCAATCTGGTCGCCTCGGGCTACGCGCTCAGGCTGGCTTATCCTTGATGCGTTCATCTTTATTATTTCCGGAGTCCGGTTTGCACAGCGATTCATCCATCCAGACCCGCAACGCCGCCCGCATGCCGGTCTGGATACGCCAGAACCTCGGGCGCGAAATGTTGTATTCCGACACCGCCCGCGCCGTGCATGGCAGCGACCTGCATACCGTCTGCGAAGAGGCGCGCTGCCCGAATCGGGGCGAATGCTGGAGCCGGGGCACCGCGACCTTCATGTTGCTGGGCGATACCTGTACCCGCGCCTGCGCGTTCTGTTCGGTGAAGACCGGTCGGCCGACCTGGACCGACGCCGACGAGCCGCGTCGCGTCGCGGAAGCCTGCATCAACCTGAAACTGAATTTCGTCGTGCTGACCTCGGTCAATCGCGACGATCTGGCCGATGGCGGCGCCGGCTGTTTTGCCGCGACGCTGCGCGAACTTCGCCAGCGTCGTGGCGATATCGGCGTGGAATTCCTGACGCCCGATTTCCGCCAGGTTCAAGCCGCCGCCGCCGGCCTGTTCACTGAAACGCTGGCGGCGTTGCCGGAAGGAACGCGGCGCGATCTGATCTGGGGCCACAACATCGAAACCGTGCCGCGCCTGTACAAAGAAGCGCGCAAGGGCGCCAAGTACGAACGCTCGCTGCGTCTGCTGGAGATTGCGTCGCATCTGTCTGGCATGGAGGCCAAATCGTCATTGATGCTCGGCCTCGGCGAAACGCAGGCGGAAGTGCTGGACGTGCTGCGCGATCTGCGCGCGGCTGGCGTGCAACGTCTGTCGCTGGGCCAATATCTGCGGCCGACGCTGGAAAATCTGCCGGTGGCGCGTTATCTGCCGCCCGAAGAATTCACCGAATACGAAATCGCCGCGCGCGAGATGGGCTTCGCCTGGGTCAAGGCCGGTCCGCTGGTGCGCAGTTCTTACTTTGCCGAAGAGGTACAACAACATGGCTGACCTGAAACAAACCCCGCTCATCTACAAACACCGCGAGGCCAACGCCAAGCTGGTGGATTTTTCCGGCTGGGAAATGCCGATCCACTACGGTTCGCAAATCGAGGAACACCACATCGTGCGGCGCGACGCCGGCATGTTCGATGTGTCGCACATGCTGCCGGTCGATCTGAAAGGCGAGGGCGCGCGTGATTTCCTGAGAAAGCTGGTCGCCAACAACGTCGACAAGCTGCAAACCAGCGGCAAGGCCTTGTATTCCTGCATGCTGCACGAAGGCGGCGGCGTGGTGGACGACCTGATCATCTACTTCCTCAACGAATCCTGGGTCCGCATCGTGGTCAACGCCGGTTGCGCCGACAAGGACATCGCCTGGATGGAAGTGCAGATGGCCAAACACGCGCCGGGTTTAACACTCACGCCGCGCCGCGACCTCGCCATGATCGCCGTGCAAGGCCCCAACGCCGCCGCCAAACTCTGGCAAGCCATGCCCGGCATGCAGGATCTGGCCGCGCCGATGAAGCCGTTCAACGCGGTGGTGGTCGGCGAGATGTTCGTCGCCCGCACCGGTTACACCGGCGAGGATGGCTTCGAAATCATGCTGCCGGCGAAAGCCGCGCCGTTTTTCTGGCAAGCCTTGCTGGATGCCGGCGTCAAACCCTGCGGTTTGGGCGCGCGCGACACGCTGCGGCTGGAAGCCGGCATGAACCTTTACGGCCAGGACATGACCGAGGCGACGACGCCGCTGGAATCCGGTCTGGCCTGGACGGTGGATTTGAAATCCGAGCGCGATTTCATTGGCAAACAAGCGCTGCTGAATCTGCATTTCGGTGGCAAACCCGCACGCCAACTGGTCGGCCTCAAGTTGCTCGACCGCGGCGTATTGCGTAATCATCAGCCGGTGTTCAGCGAACACGGCGAGGGCGAGATCACCAGCGGTTCCTTTTCGCCGACATTGAATGGCTCGATTGCGCTGGCGCGGGTGCCGGCTGGCGTCAACATCGGTGACACGGTCGAAGTGGAAATCCGCGACAAACGCATGCAGGCGGCGGTGGTGAAATACCCGTTCGTCCGCAACGGCCAGCCGCTGGTCTGAATACATCAATACAATCAATTCATTACTGACAGGAGTTTCAAATGTCCACTGATGTTTCCACTGATGTTTCCAACATCCCCGCCAACCTGAAATACACCAAGTCGCATGAATGGGTGCGCCTGGAGGCGGATGGCAGCATCGCCGTCGGCCTCACCCATCATGCCCAGGATCTGCTCGGCGACATGGTGTTCGTGGAAAACCCCACCGTCGGCCGCGAACTGGCCCAAGGCGAGGAATGCGCGGTGGTCGAATCGGTGAAGGCAGCTTCCGACGTTTACGCCCCCATTGCCGGTGTCGTGCTGGCTGTCAATACTGACGTCGAAGCCAGCCCTGAGAGCATCAACCAGGACGCCTACGCCGCCTGGATGTTCACGCTCAAGCCCGCCAATGCTGCCGACCTCGATGGTTTGCTCGACGCCGCCGGCTATGCCGCGCATGTGGCTTCGGAAGCTCACTAAACCCTGCCTAAACCTTGCACCAAACCGGATTGCCATGCCCTTCATTCCGCATACCGAAAGCGATATCCGCAGCATGCTCGCCAGCATCGGCGCAGCAAGCACCGATGCGCTGTTCGATGAAATACCCGCCGAGCTGAATTGCGGCGGCCTGCCCGGCATTCCCGAGGGGCTGTCGGAAATGCACGTCACGCGCTTGATGCACCGGCGTGCCGCGCAGGACGGCTTCTACAGCAACTTCATCGGCGCCGGCGCCTACGAGCACCATATCCCGGCGGCGGTGTGGCCGATCGTCACGCGCGGCGAGTTCTATTCCGCCTACACGCCGTATCAGGCCGAAGCCAGCCAGGGCACGCTGCAATTGCTGTACGAATACCAGACCATGATGGCCAGCCTGACCGGGCTGGATGTGTCCAATGCCTCGCTGTACGACGGCGCTTCCGCGCTGGCCGAGGCGGTGTTGATGGCGGTGCGCGCCAACAAGGCCGGCTGCCGCCGCGTGCTGGTGCCGGCCACGGTGCATCCGCGCTATCTGGCGGTGACGCGGACGACGGTGAAAAACCAGAACATCGAACTGGTCAGCGTGCCGTTCGATAAAACCACTGGCGTCACCGACCTTGCCGCGCTGGAAGCGATGGCCGGTGAGGCCGCCGCGCTGGTCATCCCGCAGCCCAATTTCTTCGGCGCGCTGGAGCCGGTCGATGCGCTGACCGACTGGGCGCATGCGCACAACATGCTGGCCATCGCGGTGGTGAATCCGCTGGCGTTGGCTTTGCTGAAGCCGCCAGGACTATGGGGTGCGGTTGGCAAAAACCAAGGCGCCGATATTTGTGTCGGCGACGGCCAGCCGCTCGGCGTGCCGATGTCTTCCGGCGGCCCCTATTTCGGCTTCATGACCACGCGCCAGACGCTGGTTCGGCAGATGCCGGGCCGTCTCGTCGGCCGCACCGTCGATCTCGACGGCCAACCCGGCTTCACGCTGACCTTGCAAGCGCGCGAGCAGCACATCCGCCGCTCGAAGGCGACTTCCAATATCTGCACCAACCAGGGTTTGCTGGTCACCGCCGCGACCATCCACATGGCCTTGCTGGGACCGGCAGGGCTGAAAAGCGTGGCGCTGGAATCGCATGCGAAAACGCGGGCGCTGCTCGAAAAGCTGGTTTCCGTGCCGGGCGTCGAACGGGTGTTCAATTCGACCTTCTTCCACGAAGCGGTCATTCGCGTAAATACGCCGGTTGACGACGTGCTGCGCGCATTGCGCGCCCAGGGCATCCTCGGCGGCTATGCGCTCGGCGGCGACTATCCGGAACTGGCCGATTGCATCCTGGTTTGCGCCACAGAAACCAAAACTGACGACGACCTTGAGCAGTATCGGCAACAATTGGAACGTATCCTCAGCCGGCGCAATGGGCGTGAGCCCGGCGTGCCGCCTTGTGCATATAAGTAGTTCGACCCGTAGTCGTTCGATCCATAACCAACAGGAGGCATCAGATGGCAACAGTAACCCTTGGCGGCGAGCCCATTTCCGTCGGCGGCAATTTCCCGCGCGTTGGCGATTCCGCGCATTCCTTCATGCTGGTGGATAAAGACCTGAAAGATGTTTCGTTGTCCTCGTTCTGGGGCAAACGCAAGATCCTCAACATCGTGCCCAGCCTGGATACCCCGACCTGCCAGGCTTCCGCGCGCAAGTTCAACGAATTGGCTGCCACCCTGCCCAACACCGTCGTGCTGGTGATTTCCGCCGATCTGCCGTTTGCGCAAAACCGCTTTTGCAGCGTCGAAGGCCTGAAAAACGTGGTCACGCTTTCCACCATGCGCGGCCGCGATTTCAACAAGGACTACGGCGTCATGATCATGGACCCGCCGCTGTCCGGACTGACCGCTCGCGCCGTGGTGGTGTTGAATGAGAACGACAAGGTGATTTATTCGGAACTGGTGCCCGAGATCAAACAGGAACCCAACTACGACGCCGCCCTGGCTGCCGCCAAGGGCGAGCCGCTGCCACAACTTTAGTAGCAACCCCGTAGGATGCGGTGAGCTTGCGAACCGCATCATTCAACAACGATGCGGTTCGTTCCTCACCACATCCTACGTCCCGACAGTTTTCTCGCTAATCAAATGCTCATCTTCGAACACGCCCATCCCGGTCGCCGCGCTCATGCCCAGGCGCCTTACAACGCACCGGCAGCCTTCGATCTGCCGGCCGACCAGTTGCGGCAGACGCCACCGCTGTTGCCGGAAACTTCCGAACTCGATGTGGTGCGCCACTACACCGGCCTGAGCCAGAAGAATTTCAGCATCGACACCCAGTTCTATCCGCTCGGGTCGTGCACGATGAAATACAACCCGCGCGCCTGCAACTCGCTGGCCATGCTGCCGCAGTTTCTGAGCCGGCATCCGCTGGCCGATGTGGCGACCGGGCAGGGCTTCCTGGTCAGCATGTACGAGTTGCAGGAAATGCTGATGGAAGTCACCGGCATGGCGGCGGTCAGCCTGGCGCCGATGGCCGGCGCGCATGGCGAATTCGCCGGCGTGGCGATGATCCGCGCCTATCACGATGCGCGCGGCGACACCGCGCGGCGCGAAATCATCGTGCCGGATGCCGCGCACGGCACCAACCCGGCCACCGCGACGATGTGCGGCTACGTGGTCAAAGAAATTCCCACCGACCGCCAGGGCAACGTCGATCTGGACGCGCTGAAAGCCGCGGTCGGCCCGCAAACCGCCGGCCTGATGCTGACCAATCCCTCGACGCTGGGTGTGTTCGAAAAAACCATCGTCGAAATCCAGAAGATCGTTCACGCAGCCGGTGGCCTGAGTTATTACGACGGCGCCAACCTGAATGCCATTCTCGGTCGCGTGCGTCCCGGCGACATGGGCTTCGACGTGATCCACATGAATCTGCACAAGACCTTCTCGACGCCGCATGGCGGCGGCGGCCCGGGCGCCGGTCCGGTCGGCGTGTCGGAGCGTCTGCAACCGTTCCTGCCGATTCCCTATGTGGTGTCGGAACGCGATTTCTACCGCTGGGCGGAAGAAGCCGATGTGCCGCAAAGCATCGGCCGCATGAGCGCTTTCGGCGGCAACATGGGCGTGCTGCTGCGCGCCTGGGTCTATGCCCGCATGCTGGGCGGAGTGGGCATGCAGCGGGTCGCCGAGTTCGCCGCACTGAACGCCAACTATCTGGCGGCGGAACTGAACAAGGCCGGCTTCGAACTGGCTTTCCCGGAACGTCGCGCCAGCCACGAGTTCATCGTCACGCTGAAGAAACTGAAAGACGAAACCGGCATCTCGGCGATGGATTTCGCCAAACGCCTGCTCGATTACGGCTTCCATGCGCCGACCACCTATTTCCCGATGCTGGTGCCCGAATGCCTGCTGATCGAGCCGACCGAGACCGAGAGCAAGGAAACGCTGGATGCCTTCGTGCAGGCGATGGTGGCCGTGAAACGCGAAGCGGAAAGCCAGCCCGATCTGGTCAAATCGGCGCCGCACAAACTGCCCTCACGTCGTCTCGATGACGTCAAAGCCGCACGCGAGCTGGATCTGGTCTGGAAGCCGGCGTGAGCGCGCCGAAGAGAAACCCGAGGAAGACAAACTCGGCAAGCCCGCAAGGCGGCAACCCGCTCAGGGAAAACCGTGTCAAGGAAAGCCCGTTAAAGGAAAGCCCGCTCAAGGAAAGTCCGCATAAGGGAAAAACCGGCCTCAAACGGGTCTTGAACGCGTTCTTCTATTCGCTGGAAGGCTTCGGCGCCGCCTGGAAACACGAGGACGCGTTTCGCCAGGAATCCATCCTGGCCCTGATCATGATTCCGCTGGCCTTCGTGTTCGCGGACGCAGCGCTGGAAAGGGCGATGATGATCGCCAGCGTGCTGCTGGTGTTGATTGTCGAACTGGTCAACTCCGCCATCGAAGCCACGGTGGACCGCATTTCTCTGGAAAACCACCAGCTCGCCAAACGCGCCAAGGACATCGGCAGCGCCGCAGTGCTGATCGCGTTGATCAATGTGCTGGTCGTCTGGGGTTTCGTATTGCTCGGCTGAGGCTTGGACCTGGCGCGCCTGCTTAGCTCAAGCCGCCAGCAAAATATCCAGTCCGCCAGCGGTATCGAGCGCAGAAATGTCGTCGAAGCCGCCGACGTGGCGGTCGCCGATGTAGATCTGCGGCACGGTACGGCGACCGGTGATTTGCATCATTTCCTGCATCAGCGCAGGGTCGAGATCGACGCGGACTTTTTCGATCTGCGTGACGCCTTTCTTGTTCAGCAGCCTTTCGGCCATCGTGCAATAGGGGCAAACGGCAGTGCAATACATCTTGATCGGGGGCATGGCGTTTCCTTATTTCTTTTCGCGCGGCAAGCCGGCCTGTTCCCAGGCGCTCATGCCGCCGGCGAGGTTGTGCAGATTCTCGAAACCGGCTTTCTTGAGCATGCTGCAGGCATTGCCGGAGCGATTGCCGCTACGGCAGACGGCGACGATGGGCTTGCCCTTGAACTTTTCCAGATCGGACAGTCGGCTCTTCAACTGGCCGAGCGGAATATGCTTGGCCCGGCTGATGTGGCCGTCGGTCCATTCCGATTGCTCGCGCACATCCAGCACCAGGGCATCGTCGCGGTTGAACAGCAAGACCGCTTCCTGCGGGCCGATCTGCTTGATGCCGGAAATTCGGCCGAAAATATCTCCACCAAACAGCATGAAGCCAGACATGGCCGCCAGCAGGACGAGCCAGATGTTTTGCAGCACGAAATCCATTTTTGTTCTCTGTCAGTCGGAAAAAAGGGCGAAGTCTATGGTGATATCCGGCAGCACGCCAATAGCCCGCGTACCGCTCATTTCACCGATATCGGGCCGCCCGTAGCTGCCATCGACCAGGCGATATACCGTGACCAGCCGGTCGGTGGGGTGCAGCAGCCAGTATTCCAGTACGCCAGCACGTTCATAAGCGGCCAGTTTGACGGTCAGATCTTTCCTGGCCGTGTGCGGCGACAGCACCTCCGCCACCCAGTCCGGTGCGCCGCGCACGCCGCGTTCGTCGATCTTGGCCGGATCGCACACCACCATCACGTCGGGTTGCACCACGGTATCGACCTTGTCGTCCGCTTCGTCGGCATGCGGCAAACGCACGTCGAAGGGCGCGACAAATGCCTGGCAAGGCTTGCCTTTGAGCGCCGTAGAGACCTGACGGGCAAGTTCAAGCACCAGAACCTGGTGCGACCGCGTCGGCGCCGGCGACATCGCATAAGCGATGCCGTCGATCAACTCGAAACGGGTTTCATCCGGCCAGGTTTGGTAGTCGGCATAAGTGAAATACTCGGCTTGCTGTTGCGGTAAGCCCATGGCGTTCCCCCGGATTACATCAGCGCCGGATTATCGCTTACTTGGTGCTACAGGCGCTGCCGCCTTCCTTGAAGCCCATTTTCTTGAGCAAGATATCCGGCGGGCAGAAGCCGGTGAAGCCGGATTGCAGCAGGTTGAGGCCGACGAAAGCGCCGAGCCAGAGCCAGGACGGGCTGCTCAGGTCGAACTGGCCGGTGAAGTGAGTCAGTGCGAGGGACAGCAGGATCATGACGCCGGCCATGATGCGGATGATGCGTTCGATAGTCATACAAAAAACCCCTTTCAGTTGGAGGCGGCTTCGGGTTTCCCTTTACGCTGCCATAGGTAATACATCAGCGGAATGACCACCAGGGTCAGTGCCGTTGAAGCGAAGGTGCCGAAGATCAGCGATACCGCGAGACCGCCGAACACCGGGTCGGTGATCATGATGGCGGAGGCGGAAATGATCGCCAGCGCGGTCAGCAGGATCGGGCGGAAGCGCACCGCGCCGGCTTCGATCACGGCCTGCTCCAGGCCGTAACCCTGTTTGCGGTAATCGAGGATGAAGTCGATCAGCAGCAGCGAGTTGCGCACCACGATGCCGGCCAGCGCGATGGCGCCGATCATCGAGGTGGCGGTGAATGCCTGGTCGGTCGCCCAGTGGCCGGGGAAGACGCCAACCAGGGTGAGCGGGATGGAGCCCATGACGATCAGCGGCAGGACGAAGGATTTGTAGTAGCCCACCAGCAACAGGAAGATCAGGATCAGCGCAACGATGAACGCCGAGCCGAGATCGCGGAACACGTCCAGCGTCAGCCGCATCTCGCCGCCCCAGAGCAGGGTGTTTTCGGACAGGTCTTTCGGGCTGGCCTGAGTGAAGCCCAGGTTGCCGGTAGTGAAGGTCGTCCCATTCGGCAGTTTCTTGCCGTCGAGCATCTCGTCCAGCGCCAGCACGGCGTAGACCGGGCTGGATTTCAGCAACTCGCCGCCGACCATGACCATCGGGTGTTGGTCGCGGTCGTAGATCGGCTTGGCTTCGGTGATGCGCTCGACGCTGGCGATGGCCGACAGCGGCACTTGCATGCCATGCGGGCTGGTGATGCGCAGATTCATCAGGGTTTCCGGGCCGGCGCGCAATTCGCGCGGCAGCCGCACTTTGATGTCGATCGGCTCGCGCGCACTGTCCACATGCAGCGTGCTGATGGTGAAGCCGCTGACGTAATCGCGCAGCAACTTGGCGATCTGGCCGGGGGCGACGCCGGCCTGCAGGGCTTTTTCGCGGTCGACATGAATATGGAAACTGTCGGCGTTGGTGGTGACCGAATCGTCGATGTTGATCATGCCGTAGATCTGCCCGAAGGCTGCGTTTACCGCCGGCGCCGCACCGCGCAGTGCGTCGTAGTCCGGGCCGTACAACTCGGCCAGAATCTGCGCCTGCACCGGCGGGCCGGGCGGCGTTTCATACAGCTTGATACGGGCGCCCGGGAACTGTTTGCGCACCGCCTTGAGCGACTCGTCGAGCTGGATGGCGATGGCGTGCGAAGCGTCGTCGCGATGGTGTTTGTCGACCAGATTGACGCGAATTTGCGCCAGATTCGTGCCGCGCTTGATCATGTCGCCACGCACCAGGGCGGCGAAGTCGATCGGCGCAGTCATGCCGAGGAAGGTCTGGTAGTCGGTGACGTGCAGATGTTTGCCGACTACCTCGCCCACCGCCCGCGCGACCCGGTCGGTGGCGGCCAGCGCCGTGCCGGCCGGCATATCGACCTGCAACAACATGGTGTTGGTGTTGTCGTTGGGCAGCATCTTCAGTTCGACGCCGAACATCGACAGCGGGCCATTCAAACCGGCTGGCCGGATGAATTGCCAGGCCGGCATCAGCATGGCGCCGACCAACATGGCCAGGATCACCGCGAAAGCGACGTTGCGTTTGGCCGCAGAATCGATCAACGGCTTGATCACCGCGACATAACCGCGTTGCAGTGCGTCCTGTTTTTGCGCGCCTCTTTCTTCCATGCTGAGCGTGTTTTCCAACTGCTGGCGCGCCGCCTTCTTCGCCAACCACAGATTGGCCGCCCACGGCACCACGGTATAGGCAATCAGGAGTGAGGCCAGCATCGCCACCGGCACATTGAACGGGATCGGCAACATGAAGGGGCCCATCATGCCAGTGACGAACGCCATCGGGATGAACGCCAGAAGCACGCCGATGGTGGCGACATTGGTCGGATTGCCGATCTCGTTGGTGGCGATCACCAGCGTTTCCGCGAACGGTTTGCTGGAGCCGTGGTGCAGGTGGCGATGGATGTTCTCGATCACCACGATGGAATCATCGACCAGCAGGCCGAGTGCCAAAATCAAGGCGAACAGCGTGATGCGATTCATGGTCTGGTCGAACGCCAGGCCCACCGCCAGCACCACGAGCAGAATCAGCGGCACGGTCAGCGTGACGATGCCGGCTTCGCGCCAGCCGAGAAAAAACACCAGAATGATCACTACCGAGACGATGGCGATGCCCAGATGCATGATCAGTTCATTCACCGCCGCGTCGGCCTTGGCGCCATCGTTGCGCGTCACCGCGATTTCGATGCCGGCGGGGATCGCCTGCCGCTTCATGTCTTCCAGCTTGGACAACACCGCAGCGGCGACTTCCACCGCGTTGGCGCCGGCTTTCTTGGCGATGGCCAGGGTCACGGCAGGATGCTCGCCGGGCGCCTTGCCCGCGCTGGCCGGGCCGTAGGCGAAGCGCGTGGCTTCTTCGATTTCCGAGGCGCCCTCTTCAATTCGCGCGATGTCTTTCAAATAGACCGGACTGCCGCCCTTCGAGACGCCGACCACGATCTGGCCGACTTCTTCGGCGGAGCCGAGGAACGCCGCCAGGCGCAGCGACACGCTGTGGTTGCCTTGCACCAAATCACCCAACGGGGCGGCGACATTGGCGCCACGCAACATCTGGTCGATGCGGTCGAGCGTCAGGCCGGCGGCTTCCAGTCGCTGCGGGTCGATCCAGACGTTCACCGCCTGAGCGCGACCGCCGAGAAGTTGCGTGAACGAGACGCCGGGCACGTTACGGAGCTGTTCCAGCAGGCGCTGTGCGACCTGGCGCTGCTGGAAATCGTCGTGCGTACTGGAGGACAGCGTCAGGGTCAGCATCGGCACGTCATCCACGTTGACCGGCCTGACGATGGGCTGCGCAGCACCCGGCGGCATGCGGTCCATGTTCTGCATCAACTGGTTGTACAACTTGACCAGGCTATCTTCCTGGCTCTCGCCAACCTTGAACTGCACGGTGACCAGGCCGAAGTCGTTGCTGGCATAACCAAAGGTGTGCTCGACACCGGACTGCGCGTTCATGATTGCTTCCAGCGGCTTCACCACCAGATTCTGGATTTCGGCGGGCGAAGCGCCCGGTTTGGCGACGATGATGTTGGCCGCCGGCACGATGATCTGCGGGTTGTATTCGCGCGGCGTGATGGCCAAGGCGAGCAAACCGGTGAGCGTGATGGCCAGGATGAACAGTACGGTGAGCTTGGATGTGAGGAAGCCTTGGGCCAGCTTGCCGGCCACATTCATCGGGACTTGTGTGTCGTGAGCGCTCATGGCCTTACCCGGCAACCTTGGCTTCAGAAACCTTATCGCCGTTGTTCACCGCTTGCGCGTTGCCGGTGACCACCCGTTCGCCGGGGTTAAGGCCGGAGAGCACTTCCACCAGGCCGCCTTGCGACTTGCCGACGCGCAGCATGCGGTATTGCGCCGTGCCCTGGGCATCGACCACGAATACGCCGGTGATGCCGGCGCGATCGAGCACGGCGGCGGCCGGCACCGCCAATACGCTGCGCTTGCCGGTTGGGAACAACACCCGTGCAAATGCACCGCTCTTCAGGCCGGGCGCGGCAACATCGAGTTTGACCGTGTAGGTGTGGGTCATCGGGTCGGCGGCGGGCGACAGGCGCGCGACCTTGGCGCTGACCGGTTGGTCCTGGCCGTCGATTTCCACCATGACTTCCTGGCCAAGCCGGATGCCTTTGTACAAGTCGTCCGACACCGCCGTCTGCACTTGCAGGCGGGCCGGATTTTCCAGCATCAGCACCGGATGGCCGGGTGCGGCGATATCGCCCTCGTTGGCCAGTTTCTGCGTCACCACGCCGTTGATCGGCGCAGTCACCGTGGCGTAGCGCATCTGCCCCTGCGCAGTGCCGAGTCCGGCCTTGGCCTGCGCCGCGCGCGACACGGCGATGTCGTGGTTCAGCTTCATCTTCTCGAACTGCTGGCGGCTGACCACTTCGTCCTTGTAAAGATTGTCGAAGCGGTCGAAATCGGCCTTGGCGTCCTTCATCGCGTCCTCGGCCTGCCGCAAGCCAAGACGGGCTTGTTCGACGGCGCCTTCGATATCGAGCGGGTCAATCGTGAACAGGCGTTGGCCGGCTTTCACCGCCTGGCCTTCCACCACGGCGATGTCGCGGATGTAACCCATCAGCCGGGAGGCGACGCGCACCGATTCGAGCGCCACGACGCTGCCGGTGGTGGCCGTGGTGGCGAGGTTTTCGCTGGCTTGCAGGACGACGGTTTGCGCCTGCACCGTGCGTTGTGCGGAGGCTGCGGTTTTTGTCGCATCCTGGTCGGAACAGCCGGCGAGAACGAGAGCAAGGGCAATAACGAGAGGCTTGATGAGGGCGACTTTGGACATGTCGTTCTCCGAATTAGATTTGTTCACTGGATAACACGCCGACAGCCCGCTTCAGTTCGGCGCGGTTGACGGCGAGTTCGTAACGGGCGGCGACCAGATCGGCGTTGGCCTTGTCGAGCTGGGCCTGGGCGCCGAGCAATTCGATCAACGTGGCCATGCCGTTTTCATAGCGTTTCTTGATCAGTCGCTGCGCCTCCCGAGCCTGTTCCAGACCGGCTTCACGCGCGCCGATCTTATCGAACGCCTCCAGCGCCTTGCGTCGCGCATCGGTGACCTGATAGCCGATACCCTCTTCGGCCTGGCGCAGTTTTGCCGCCAGCTCGGCACGCGCGGCCTGGGCGCGGTCGATGGTTGCGTTATTGACGCCGCCGTCGAAAGCCGCCCAGGACAGCACGCCGGCCACCGTATAAGAAGATGCTTCGAGTCCCAGGTTCTTGTCGTTCCAGTCCTGCCGCAGCATGACGTTGAATTGCGGCTTCTTGCCGGCGCGAGCGGCACCCACTTGAGCGCCGGCGCCTTCCAGTTGATTGCGCAGGGCGCGCAGGCCGGCATGTTCGTTCAAGGCCTGAGCGCGCAAATCGGCGGCGCTGCCGGCCAGCAAGGCGGGAACAACCGGCTCGCCGACGTCGAGCGGTTCGTCCAGCGATTTGCCCATCAGCAGGGCCAACTGATCGAGCGCCGCCGCCTCGGCATTTTTCGCCTCGACAAGCTTGACCTTGATGTCTTCCAGATTGACCTTGGCCGACAGCACATCGCTTTTCACCACCATGCCCTGGCGCAGCAGCTTGTCGCTGATGCGCACATATTCCTCGGCGGCGGCACGGCCTTCCTCGGCTAATTTGATATAGGCGCGCGCGGTATGCACGCCCTGGTAGGCCATCAAGACGTGCTTGGCGAGTTGTTGCCGCGCTACCTCATCGCCGGACTGGGCGGCGCGAACATGAGCCCTGGCGGTATCGACATAGCTTTGCACCATGCCGCCGTTGTAAACCGGCACCAGCAGTTCGATACGGGAGTTGAAGTTGTTGATGGCGTCGGGGTGGTTCAACGCAACCGGGCCAAAATCAGTTGCTGGATTTACCCGTTGCTGGCCCAGCTTCAAGCCGAAAGCATTCAACGCATCGTTGCTGCGCGTCGCCGTCAGCGACAAATTGACGCGCGGCAGTTTGTTGCCCGCGGCTTGCCGAACCGCCGCTTCCGCCTGTTCGATCTGGGCGCGGCTGATCGTCAGATCGGGGTTCTGGGCCAGAGCGGCCGTGACGCACTGCTTGAACTCCAGCTTCTCCGCCCAGCTGGCGGTGCTGACTACAGCGATAACACCAGCCAGAACAAGCTGGCGCAACAAAAGACTACTCATGACAACGCTCCTGGTTGAAACGCTGACCCCGCGTTCAACAAGGAATGCGAGGAAATATTAGCGGATGCTAATGTAGCATGATTAGTTTTTCTTATGCAACCATAAACAAAGTAACGAGAAGCTACTTGGTGAACCCGCAGAACACGTCGCGCATCATGCCGATTAGTTGCAGTGTGCGGGTATCGCCAACGCGGTAGTAAACCCGGTTGGCATCCTTGCGGGTGCGCAGCACGCCCTTGTCACGCAGAATGGCCAGGTGCTGCGAAATGTTGCTTTGAGAGGTGCCGACATTCTCGACGATGTCCTGCACGCTGACTTCCTTGTCACCCAATACACACAATATCTTCAGACGTAACGGGTGAGACATCGCCTTGAGCGCGCGCGAGGCTTGTTCTATGTGTTCGTCCTTGTCGATGAGTTCTGTGGACTCGGTAATCATTGCGGGCTCCGTACTGCCGATAGTGTTGTAATAATGCCAAACCGGTCGACCGGTTTAACCGAACTGTCACGTCAGTATATCCCGTAAAGTATTCAAATATACTAAAATACCGCGCGAAAAAACGACCCCCAAAGACGATAAAATCCGCTAATGCCACCTGCTGCCATCAAGCCTGTTCTCCTCCTTATTCTCGATGGTTTCGGCTGTCGCAATGCTGATGCTTCCAATGCCATTAGCTGTGCCGCCAAACCGAATTTCGACCAGCTCTGGAATGGCTACCCACACACACTGATTCAGGCTTCCGAGTCTGCCGTCGGGCTGCCCGCCGGTCAGATGGGCAATTCCGAAGTCGGCCATCTCAATATCGGCGCCGGTCGCGTGGTTTATCAGGAATACACCCGCATCGAGCACGCGATCCGCAACGGCTATTTCTCCGACAATCTGGCGCTTAATGAAGTCATCGCCAAGCTCAAGGCCAACGGCGGCGCCCTGCATATCTTCGGTTTGCTCTCCGATGGCGGTGTCCATAGCCACGAGAACCATATCCACGCCATGCTCGACCTGGCCTTGCATGAAGGGCTGAGCAAGGTCTACGTGCATGCCTTCCTGGATGGTCGCGATACACCGCCCAGGAGTGCGGAGGCTTACATTCGCTGCCTGCAGGACAAGATGGACGGGCTGCGCGGCGGCCGCATCGCCAGCATCGTCGGTCGCTATTACGCGATGGACCGTGACAAGCGTTGGGACCGGGTGAAGATCGCCTTCGATCTACTCACTCTGGGACGCGCCGAATACCAGGCGCCCAGCGCTGGCCTTGGTCTGGAAATGGCCTATGCGCGCGGAGAAAATGACGAATTCGTCAAGCCTACCGCTATCGTCGAGCCAGGTTCCGAGCCGGTGCGCATGCAGGACGGCGACGCCGTTGTGTTCATGAACTTTCGTTCCGATCGTGCGCGCGAAATCACCAAAGCCTTCATCACGCCGGGATTCAAGGAATTCGAGCGCGAATATGTGCCGCAACTCTCCAGCTATTGCACGCTGACCGGTTACAGCGAGGAATTCGATGTCCCGGTCGCTTTTCCGCCGGAGCGGGTGCGCAACGGGCTCGGCGAGTACATCGCCAATCTGGGTCTGCGTCAGTTGCGCATCGCCGAAACCGAGAAGTACCCGCACGTCACCTATTTCTTCAACGGTGGCGAAGAAACGGTCTACCCCGGCGAGGATCGCATCATGGTGAAGTCGCCGAATGTGGCGACCTACGATCTCCAGCCCGAGATGAATGCCTTCGAACTGACCGACAAACTGGTCGAAGCGATCGAAAGTCGCAAGTACGACACCATCATCTGCAATTACGCCAACTGCGACATGGTGGGGCACACCGGCATCATGGAAGCTGCGGTACAAGCGGTGGAAGCCGTCGATACCTGCCTGGGCAGAGTGGTCCAGGCCATGCAATCCAGCGGCGGGGAAGTGCTGATCACCGCCGACCATGGCAATGCTGAAACCATGCAGGATCCGATGACCAAGCAGCCGCATACCGCCCACACCACCAATCTGGTGCCCTTCCTGTACATCGGCCGGCGCGCGCGCATGCGACACAGTGGCGCCCTGGAGGACGTGGCACCGACCATGCTCAAGTTGATGGGCCTGCCGCAACCGATGGAGATGACGGGGCACCCCCTTGTCGATTTTGAATAATCGATCTGTGCGCATTTTTCCCGTTCTGCTGAGCCTCTGCCTGGCGGTTACGGCAGAGGCAGCGCCAGACGCGGGCAAGCAGGAAGAACTGACGGATCTGCGTGTGCGCATCCGGACTTTGCAAGAAGAACTGGAACAAACCAACGAAGACAAATCGGAGGTAACCGACGCGCTGAAACACTCCGAGCGACGTATTTCCGATGTCAACCGAGGTCTGCGCGACCTTGAGACGCGCCAACGCAGGCTCTCGCGCACGCTGAAGCAATTGGCCGGCGACACTCAATCTACCGAGACTCAAATCGCCGATCAACAAAAGCGGCTCGCGGAACTGCTCCGCGAGCACTATGTCCAGGGCGGCAACGACGCCTTGAAGCTGATGCTCAATGGTCAGAACCCTGGCGATGTCGCGCGCAATATCGAGTATTACGGCTACATCGGACGTGCGCGCGCCGAACTGATCCGGCAACACCGCGAAGCCCTGGGCCATCTGCGCACGTTGCAAGCAAAAACACGCGAACAAAACAGCGATTTGCACCAGGTCAAGCAGGAGCGCGTCGCTCAGAAAAAAACACTGGAGACTGAAAAGGGCGCGCGCCAGCAAGTTCTTTACACGCTATCCGAACAGATTCGCCAGCAGCGCAAGGAAATCGACACCCTGGTCCGTGACGAAAAACGGCTGACCAGGTTGATTGAAAAGCTGGCCCGCCTGGCGGCAGCTTCAGCCAAACCCGCCAAACCCAGAGCCCATATCCAGTTGACTCCGAAGCCTGGTCAAAGCGTCAAGGAAGTCGCAGATGCAAGCCTGGCCGGTCTGAATTTCCCGCGCCTGAAAGGCAAGCTGGCACTCCCGGTCGCGGGTGAAATTCTCAATAAATTCGGCCAGAACCGCGAAGATGGCGGCCCGGCCTGGAAGGGGCTGTTCATCCGTGCGCGCCAAGGTCATGAAGTGCATTCCGTAGGCAGCGGGAAAGTGGCTTTCGCGGACTGGCTGCGCGGCTTCGGCAACTTGCTGATCATCGACCACGGCGACGGTTATCTCAGTCTGTACAGCAATAATGAAAGCTTGTATAAGCAGCCCGGAGACCCCGTACGCGCGGGGGATGTAGTGGCCACGGTGGGCTCCACAGGTGGTCAGAATGAACCCGGTCTTTATTTCGAATTGCGCCACCAGGGAAAACCGTTCGATCCGATGGTTTGGGTCAGATGATCTCTGGGCCAGAAACGATTCGACTGGTTATTCGGGAATTCTTCCGGCTATCCGTACTCAGAAACCAATTTGCACAATCAAGAGGCATCATGTCAGGCAAGCTCAAACAATTCAGTCTGATCGGCATCGGCATCGTTTTCGGCGCCGCGCTGACGCTTAACTATCCGGCCATCGCCGAACGCGAACCGGAAGCCTTGCCGATCGAAGACTTACGCGCCTTCAGCGAAATATTTGGCAAGATCAAGAGTGATTACGTCGAACCGGTGGAAGACAAGAAGCTGATTACAGAAGCCATCAACGGCATGCTCTCCGGCCTCGACCCGCACTCGTCCTATCTCGACAACGAAGCTTTCAAGGAGCTCCAGGTCGGCACTCAGGGCGAATTCGGCGGCCTAGGCATCGAAGTCGGCATGGAAGATGGCTTTGTCAAAGTCGTTTCCCCGATCGAAGACACCCCCGCCTTCAAAGCCGGCGTCAAAAGCGGCGATCTGGTCATCAAACTGGATGACACCCCGGTCAAGGGCATGACCTTGAACGACGCCGTCAAGAAGATGCGCGGCAAACCCGGCACCGACATCGTCCTCACCATCGTGCGCAAGGGCGAAGGCAAACCGCTGACGCTGACACTGACGCGCGCCGTCATCAAGATCAAGAGCGTCAAATACAAACTGGTCGAACCGAACTACGGTTATGTCCGCATTACCCAGTTCCAGGAGCACTCGGGCGAAAACCTGGTCAGCGCGCTGAACGATCTGCAGGAACAGAACAAGGGCGGCGGCCTGAAGGGATTGGTGCTCGACTTGCGCAACGACCCGGGCGGCCTGCTCAACACCGCCGTCTCCGTTTCCGGCGCATTCCTGAAAGCGGGCGATCTGGTGGTTTATACCGATGGCCGTACCGAGGACGCCAAGATGCGCCTGACCAACGCGCGCGAAAACTACCTGCGTCCCGGCGAGAGCGACTACCTGAAGAACCTGCCGGCCTGGACCAAGACCGTGCCGATGGTGGTGCTGGTCAATGGCGGTTCCGCGTCCGCTTCCGAAATCGTCGCCGGCGCCCTGCAAGACCACAAGCGCGCGGTGGTTCTCGGCACGCAGACCTTCGGCAAGGGCTCGGTGCAAACCATATTGCCGCTCAACAACGGCACCGCGATCAAACTCACCACCGCGCGCTACTTCACGCCGGGCGGGCGCAGCATCCAGGCCAAGGGCATCACCCCCGACATCATTGTTGAAGACGCCACCATCTCGAATAACGACGGCCCCAAGATGGAAGTGCGCGAAGCTGATCTCGACAAGCACCTGACCAACAACCAGGAGGCGGAAGCAAGCAAACCGGAAGCCGGCAAGGACGCCAAGCCCGAGAAAGCGAAGGACGAGAAAGCGAAGGACGAGAAAGCCAGCACGGGCAAGAAAGACGCCAAGCCGAAGCTGGAACCCGGCGAGATCGTCAGCAAGGCCGACTACCAGTTCAACCAGGCGCTGACCTTGCTCAAAGGGCTCTCTCTGATGCAAAGCCGGAAAGAGTAGCGTCGCCATGACGATCTCGCGCGACACTCAGAAACGTCGTGAGATCGTCTTCCACACGCTGCCCCCCGCGCAGATTCAACCCGCCCTGGCCCTGCTCACGCAATTGCCGGGCCTGCGTGCAAGCGAACTCAGCCCGTTCAGCGTACAGATCGAATACAACATTGCCGACCACTGCCTGGAAGACATCGAGGCGCTGCTCCTGGCACAAGGTTTTCATCTGGAAGGCAGCCTGCTGATCCGTATCAAGCGCAACCTGGCTTATTACTGCGAGCGCGTGCAACGCGAGAACCTCGGCAAGCCCGCGCCCCGCACCAAGAATTACCCCGCCCATATCGAAGCCTGGGCCAAGCGCCCGCATGGCGACCACGATGAAACGCCGGCTGAGTGGCGGCAATACAAATAGACGCGTAGCCGTCGCAGCGTTTTCGCTTACAACATGAACGACACCCAGCTTCTGCGCTATTCGCGCCATATCCTGCTCGACCAGATCGGCATCGCCGGCCAGGAAAAACTGCTCGACTCGCACGCGCTGATCATTGGCGCCGGCGGCCTCGGCTCACCCGTTGCGCTTTATCTGGCTGTGGCCGGCGTCGGTCACATCACCCTGGCCGATGACGATGCGGTGGAACTCACCAACCTGCAACGCCAGATCGCTCACGACATGGCCAGTCTCGGCGTCAACAAGGCGCAGTCCGCAGCCCAGCGCATGCTGGCGATGAATCCGGATATCCAGGTCACCGCGTCAAACCTGCGTCTACAGGGCGATGCGCTGGATGCGGCCGTGGCGCTTGCGGATGTCGTGCTCGACTGCTCCGACAACTTCCCTACGCGCCATGCCGTCAACCGCGCCTGCGTGCGGCACGGCAAACCCCTGGTCTCGGGAGCCGCAGTGCGTTTCGACGGTCAGATCGCCGTTTTCGATCTGCGTGAACAATCCGCGCCCTGCTATGCCTGCCTGTTCCCGGAACACGCCAGCGATGCGGAAATGCGCTGCGCTGAATTCGGCGTCTTTGCACCGTTAGTCGGCGTGGTGGGCTCGCTTCAGGCGATGGAGGCGCTGAAGCTGTTGATGGGGGTGGGAGAAAGTCTATCCGGCCGGCTATTGCTGCATGAAGCGCTCACCGGCAACTGGCGCAGTTTGCGGCTGAAGAAAGACCCCGGTTGCGAAGTCTGCAATCGCGACAAACGAATCAACCTGAAAACCTCAGTTGACGGATAAATTCATTACGATTCAATGCGTTGCGAGATGTCTGTAGGTGCGAATTCATTCGCATCGAAGTCGTTGATTGTGCGAATAAATTCGCACCTACGAGCGCTTCAACTGCTGTTTTCAGGATCAACCGATCAGCGCCGCCGCCTTGATCTGGGCGTAAACAATCTGGCCAGGCTTGAGTCCCAGGTCATGTGCAGAACGCCGGGTCAGGCGCGCCAGCAGCGGTGCGCCGCCCATGTTCAGGCGCACCAAAGTCAGCGCCGGATGCGCTTCGGTGGCCAGTTCGGTGGCAAGTTCCGTAACTGCGGCAGGGAGGATGTTGAGGATGCTGGTGCCGCTGTGCCGGGTCAGGGCCAGGCTGACGTCGCGCGCGAGGATGCGCACGCGGACGCGATGGCCGATGGCGTGGCCGCCGGGGTTGACACTATCGCGCACCCAGACGCTGGCATCGGGATTGTCGGAAAATTTCGCGCGCGCCAACTGCCATTGGGTGTCGCGTTCGGCCACCACCGCGTCCAGCACCACGCCGGCGTCCTCGCCCAGATGGATGGGCAGATCGAGCCGGGCCAGCGTCTCGGTCAGCGGTCCGGCGGCGACGGCGCGGCCGGCTTCCATCACCACGATATGATCGGCCAGACGGGCGACTTCGTCGGGGGCGTGGCTGACGTAGAGCACGGGGATTTCCAGCTCCTCGTGCAGGCGTTCCAGATAGGGCAGGATTTCCTGCTTGCGCGCGAGATCGAGCGCTGCCAGCGGCTCGTCCATCAGCAGCAACCGGGGCTGCACCGCCAGGGCGCGGGCGATGGCGACGCGCTGGCGTTCGCCGCCCGAGAGTTGATCCGGACGCCGTTCCAGTAGCGGACCGATGCCGAGCAGTTCGACGACAGGGTCGAGGGCGGCGCGGTCGATGCCCCTCCCGGCCCGCTTGTGGCCGTATTCGAGATTGCCGCGCGCGCTCAGGTGCGGAAACAGGCTGGCTTCCTGGAAGACATAACCAAGCGGGCGTTTGTGGGTCGGCAGGAAGGTATTGGCGTCCTGCCAGACCTCGCCGTCGAGGGCCAGATGTCCGCCCGGCGCGCGTTCCAGCCCGGCGATGCAGCGCAGCAGCGTGGTTTTGCCGGAACCGGAATGGCCGAACAGGGCGGTGACGCCGCGGCCGGGAAGGTCGAGATCCACATCGAGGGAGAAGCCGGGGTAATCGAGTTTGAAGCGGGCGCGGAGCGTGTTCATTTGCGTCGCCCGCTCGGGTTCAGCGTGTACAGCGCCAGCAGCACCAGAAACGAGAAGACCAGCATGCCGGCGGAAAGCCAGTGCGCCTGCGCGTACTCCAGCGCCTCGACGTGGTCGTAGATCTGCACCGAGACCACGCGCGTCTGTGCCGGGATGTTGCCGCCGATCATCAGTACCACGCCGAACTCGCCGACGGTATGCGCGAAACCCAGAACACCGGCGGTAAGGTAGCCGGGCCGGGCCAGCGGCAGCACCACGCTGAAGAAGGTATCCAGCGGCGAGGCGCGCAGGGTGGCGGCGGCTTCCAGCGGGCGCTCGCCGATGGCCTCGAAGGCGTTCTGCAGGGGTTGCACAACGAAAGGCAGTGAATAGAACACCGAAGCCACCACCAGTCCGGCGAAGGTGAACGGCAGCAGGCCGATGCCGAGGGTTTCCATAAGCCGTCCGACCGGCCCGTTCGGCCCCATCGCCACCAGCAGGTAGAAGCCGATCACCGTCGGCGGTAGCACCAGCGGCAGGGCGACGACGGCACCCACCGGCCCTTTCCACCACGAGCGGGTGCGCGCCAGCCACCAGGCGACGGGAGTGCCGATCAGCAGCAGGATCAGCGTCGTGACCGTGGCCAGTTGCAGGGTCAGCCAGACGGCGGACAGGTCAGGATGGGCGGGGTGCATCGGTGTGGGTGTCGCCTGGCTTATTTGCCGGCGGACTCTGCGGGCAGAGCAAAGCCGTATTTCACCATGACCGCACGCGCCTCGGGCGAGCCCATGTATGCCGAAAAACTGGCGGCGAGGGGGTTGCCGGCGGCGCGCCTGGTGATGATGAAACCTTGTTCCAGAGGGTGATACAGCTTCTCCGGGATCAGGCCATAGCCTCCCTTGTTTGCCAGTTCCGGGTGGCGCGCCAGGGAGAGCGCGAGGATGCCGATCTGGGCGTTGCCGGTCTGCACGAACTGAGCGGTCTGGGCGATGTTTTCGCCAAACACCAGCCTGTCCTGCACCTTTTCCCACACGCCCGCCGCCCGGAGCGCTTCTTCGGCGCGTTTTCCGTAGGGGGCGTGTTTCGGATTGGCGATGGCAATGCGTTTGAACTGCGGTGCGACGAGATCCTGAACCTGTAACTTGCGCGCATCCAGCAGCGGGCTCCACAGCACGATGCGTCCAACTGCGTAAGGTTTCACCTCGGAAGCGGCGTACCCGGCGGCGGCCAGCGCGAGCGGATAGGCGATGTCGGCGGAGAAGTAGAGGTCGTAGGGTGCGCCCTGCCGGATCTGGGCGTGGAACTTGCCGGAGGAGCCATAAATGGTTTCCACCTGGTCGCCGGGGTGGGTCTTGTGGAACTGGGTAACGATTTCCTCAAGGGCGAACTTGAGGTCGGCTGCGGCGGCGACAGTCACCTTTCCGCCAGCCCGGAGCGGGGATGCGAAGCTCAGGAAAACGAGGAGGGCGAGAAAGCGGAGCATCTGGTTGGCCCTGTGTGTGTCGATGGCCTGTCGGCGGCCAATGCCCGACAGGCTGCCGGGGCAGCGTCTGGCCTTGGCAGCCTGGAAGCAGGGCAAATTTGTTCTTGGGTAGGGTGCGCCGCGCGCACCGATTTGCTTACGATCAGGTTTGGCGAGATGAAATCAGCGTGAGAACAAAATTACCGTGAGCCTGGGGGTGGAGCGCTTGATTCTATCCAGATAGTCGCCATCTGGCTGCAAGGAGAAATGCTTTGGAGGCTCGCATGGAACTCGTCTGTCCTCACTGCGGCGCGGTGAATCGCGTGCCGGCCGAACGTTTGCAGCAACACCCGAAATGTGGCAAATGCGGCGCCGAAGTACTGCCCGATCACCCGATCGAACTCACTGCGGCCAGCTTCGACAAATTCATCAGCCGCAATGAATTGCCGGTGTTGGTCGATTTCTGGGCGCCCTGGTGCGGCCCCTGCAAGCAATTCGCGCCGACCTACAGCCAGATGGCCGGGCAATACGTCGGCCGCGTGCGCTTCGCCAAGGTCAACACGGAAGCCGAGCAGACGCTGGCCGGCCGACACTCGATTCGTAGCATTCCTACGCTAGCCTTGTTCAGGCAGGGCAAGGAAGTTGATCGGGTGGCGGGCGCGTTGCCGGCCCAACAACTCCAGGCCTGGCTGGCGCATATTGGATAAACCCCGTTGAGCCACCCCGGCGTTGACCGGGGTGGCTCGCAGGTTTTCCAGATGACCAATGGCATAATGCCGCACCTTTTTTCCACACACCGGACTCTGAAATGACCGACCAGCAACCTCAGCAACAAGCCCTGCCCAGCTTCAACATCGAGAAAATCTACGTCAAGGATCTTTCCGTTGAAGTACCCGGTGCGCCGGCCATTTTTCTGGATCGCGATGCGCCGCAGATCGACATGCAATTGAACACCCAGAGCGCCCCGATAGATGTCGAGAACGGCATTTATCAGACCATCCTGACCATCACCATCAACGCCAAGATGAAGGACAAGGTTGCCTTCCTGGTCGAACTGCAACAGGCTGGCATCTTCCGCATCCAGAACCTGCCTGCCGAGGCGATGGAGCCGGCGCTGTCCATCGGCTGCCCGAACATCCTCTTCCCCTACGCCCGCGAAGCGGTGTCCGATGCCGTGCTGAAAGCCGGCTTCCCGCCCCTGATGCTGCAACCGGTGAATTTCGAAGTTCTGTACATGCAGCAACAGCAGGCAGCCCAGGCCTCCGGCCAGCCCAACTAAGCTCTCCCGTCCCAACGGCGATTTCTCGCGCGGCAGCCATGACCATTTCCGTATTGGGCGCCGGCGCCTGGGGCACGGCGCTGGCGATTCGTCTGGCTGCCCACACGCCGGTCGTGTTGTGGACCCGCTCGACCGAGCATGCCCAAAGCATGGCGCAAGAGCGGGAAAACCAGCGTTACCTGCCCGGTCATGTTCTGCCGTCCGGGCTGAGCGTCAGCGCTGATTTGAGCCGCGCAATGGCGGCCGCGGACCTGCTCATCGTCGCCGTGCCCAGCAATGGATTTCGCCCGCTTGCCCTGGCGCTGCGCCAATTGGGCGTCGCCACGCCTATCGTCTGGTTGTGCAAGGGACTGGAGACCGGCAGCCAGAAATTGCCGCATGCCGTGCTGGCCGAAGCCTGGCCCGATCATCCGCCTGCGGCCGTGTTGTCCGGCCCCAGCTTCGCCCAGGAAGTCGCGCGCGGCTTGCCCGCCGCGTTGACCGTCGCCAGCCCGGATGCCGACTTCGCGCGGCGCGTAGCACGCGAACTGCATGATCCCAAGCTGCGGCTCTATGCCAGCACCGATGTCGTCGGCGTCGAACTGGGCGGCGCAATGAAAAACGTCATCGCCATCGCCGCCGGTATCTCCGACGGCCTCGGCTTCGGCCTCAACGCCCGCGCCGCGCTGGTGACCCGCGGCCTCGCCGAACTGACCCGGCTAGGCCTGAAGCTGGGCGGCCGGCCGGAAACCTTCATGGGCCTGTCCGGCATGGGCGATCTCATCCTGACCTGCACCGGCGATCTTTCCCGCAACCGGCAACTGGGTCTGCGTCTGGCCGCCGGCGAAAGTCTGGAAGGCGCCTTGCGGGAACTCGGCCACGTCGCCGAAGGCGCGACGACCGCACTCGAAGTCGTCCGGCTGGCGCGCGAACTGGGCGTGGAAATGCCGATCAGCGCCGCCGTGGCGCAGATACTGAATCAGGAAATGCCGCCGCGCGAAGCGGTGGCCGCTTTGCTGGCGCGCGATCTCAAGGACGAGGGCGGTTAACAAGGGTGGCCGGAATGCTCGGTGCAAGAGGGCCAACTCCGCGCTGATCCGAACCGGTGGCACGAGTTGGGGCGTGGGATTCAGTGGCTGTTATCGACACTCAAGAAGCGCCCAGCCATTCCCCAGGTGGTTGATGACTTTCACCGCGATCTGATCGGACCATTCTTCGCCGGCAACTGCTTCACCATCCGGTCGAAATCCGATTCGAAACGCTGGTCGTCCAGTACCCGGAACTTGTCGAACTCCTGCTCGGCGTGAGCCTTCGCCAGATCGGCCGACACCTTGCCGGCGTCTTGCAGAATCTCGCGGTCATTCAGGGTCAGGAAACCCTCCAGCTTGGTAATCCAGTCTTGCATGGCCATCGCAATCCGGCGCGCCGCCTGGCCCTCGGCGAAGATCAGATACTGCTCGGCCAGGTTGTTGAGGGCGCGCAGTTCTTCCTCGTTCAGGTAATTCTTGGCGACGCTCACGTCAGCCTTGCGGATACGCGCACCATCCCAGGTCAGCGGAACCGTTGGCGGCTCTGCCGCCTTACGGAGCCGGCGTGCCAAGCACTGGTACTTCAGCCCCATGTTCGGCTGGCTGCTGTCGGCGCGGGTGGCGATCAGCTCGGCGGCAGTCTGCCCATGGATGGCGAAATGCACCTTGTTCTGCACCGTGGCGAAAAAGGTCTGGGTGAGCGGATGGCGCGCGTCGTAATCCACGCTGGTGGCGTAGATGTCGGTGATCTTCTGGTAGAAACGCCGCTCGCTGGTGCGGATGTCTTGCAGGCGACGAGTCAGCTCGTCGAAGTAATCGCGCCCCTTGCCGGGGTTCTTCAAGCGCGCGTCATCCAGCACAAAGCCCTTGACGATGTATTCCTTCAACTTGTCGTTGGCCCACTGGCGAAAGCGCACAGCGATCGGGCTACGCACCCGGAAGCCCAGGGCGAGAACCATGTCCAGGTTGTAGTGCTCGACTTCGCGACTGACCTCCCGGCCGCCCTCGATTTGAACTGTTCGGAATAACCGAACAGTTGCCTCCGGGGTCAGCTCACCATCTTCGAAGACGTGCTTGATGTGCTCACTGATCGTCCCCTTGGCCTTGCCGAACAACTCGGTCAACTGCTTCTGGTTCAGCCACAGGGTTTCCGCCTCCAGCATCACGTCGATGCGAGTGGAGCCGTCTTCGCTTTGGTAGATCAGGAATTGTTGGGGGGCGGTCATCATGCGAGTCGAGTCAGGTAGTTCCAGCCAGCGCAACCAGCTTGCCGATAAAATGATGCACATCCTCATGAATCTCATCGGCAGTCATGCTCATAGCCACATCTTCGCGAATGAGCTTTACGGTTGGAGAACCATTGCGTAGCTGCTGAAGTAGCGAGTCGTTGTTCTCGAACAAAATACGCTTGCCATCCACCACGCTAAACACGTTGGCGGTGACATTCCTCCAAGTCTTTCCAGGCGGTAAGGTCAAATTCTGGTCGGTGAAAAACACGTCGATTGCCTGCAAGACCGGTTGCGCAAATAGATCGTCCTCACCGCATTCCATCTGCCGTAGTGCTGCCCGTTTCCAGGCATCCGGCACCAGCAGGTAGTTTTCGATGTTCTTGCGCTTCCATTCAATTACCGAGGGGTTGTTGATTTCGGGGTGCCATTCCGCACGGTCGTCATAGTCGAACAACATCAAGCGCGTGGCATTAGAAACAATCTGCTTCAGTGCTGTGAAGTGCTCCTTTGCCTGTGTGTGCATGTTTTCCTTGCCGCCGCCGTTCATCGCTTTGAAACAGACTTTGTCCATTGCCGCTTGAGCACCGCATTGATCGACCCAGGCGCGCAGGATGCGTTCATCACTTTCACCTTCCACATAGAGGAGGTAAGGCGATGCCATCAGCCGGGTTATCTCCTCGTTCGACACCTCCGACATGGCACGTAGCACTTCAGGTCTGGACTCGATGCGCTTGGGAATCTGATCCAACAAGGAAATGATCTGACTGACATCCACGCCGCGAGCGAACTCCTCTGCATGTGTGGCAATCAGGAACTGCGTGTTTCTCTCAGCGGACTTCCGCTTGAAGAAATCAAGAATTTCACGTTGCAGATTAACGTGCAGGTGGGCGTCCGGCTCGTCGAGCAGAATGGTAGTTGGGTGATAGCCGTACAGAAAAGCCAGCAAAGTCAGCGTTTGATGGAAACCGCTGCCCCCTGCGATGATGTCGTAGTCCTTGCCGTGCTTACCACGGTACTCGACAGTGATGTAAACATCCTTGGCCGAGTCATATTGCGGCTCACTAATCTTGACCGAGAACCAACGCTCAATAATGCCAGCCAGTTCTTGCCAGTCCGCAGGGGGCGTATAGCCCTTGCTGATGCGTCCGTTCGGCTCACGAGGTGGTGCTGGGCACACCCGCAACAACAAATTACGCAACACGCTACCAGGCTGCCCTTTGCCGACCTGCTGGCGGATGGGGGAAACATCCAGCGCTTTCTCTGTCGGCTCAAGGCCAGAAAACGGGGGCACATAAGCAATTATCGGCAGGTCGCCTTGCTTCTCGCAGGAGCGAAACTGCGTCCAGCCACCGCCGGGAATAGCGTAAATAGTTTGTGGCGAGTGATAGCGTAAATCCACGCCAAACGTTCCGGTCTCGCCTGTTGCACGCTGCCATTCCACATGAATGCCTATCAGGATGTATTCCTGCTTTTTGTTAGGTGAGTGGCGTATCTCTCTATCCTTCCAAAGCAGGTTGAATTCCGGCACCGGCAACGCCGTGAAGTTGGGTAGCACGACTTGGATGCCCGTGGAGCCGCTGCGCTTGGAGTGCCGATGAAACTCATCCACACAAAACTGCCAGATAGCCAGCGCCTGGAGCACCGTGCTCTTGCCACTGTTATTGCGCCCGACGAGCAGATCAAACTGAGTAAAGTCGTAGACCTGTTCGCCAACACTCTTGAAATTGCGCAGGGTCAGTCGAGTAATCATCGTGGCGTCTCCTTGTCGCTGGACTGTGGCACTTTATCCATACCGATTTTCATAGCGTTGTCATCATCCATCACGCCACCTTGAACACCTTCATCACCTCATCCCCCAGGTGATTGATGACCTTCACCGCAATCCGCCCGGACTTCGGTTTGTCGAACGGGCGTGAGGTGTCGCCGTTTAGCGTGGCCCAGGCTTCTTCGTTGATTTCGGCTTTCAGCGCCTTGTAGGGGGCGTTGGCGCCGAGGAAGTAGGCGTGGCGGACGAAGAAGGATTCCATGTTGTAGTCGGTGTCGATGAACTAGCAGGCGATGCCTTCGGCACCATCGCTGCGGACTTCGTCGGTGTTGGGGTGGAAGACATCGACGCCGTTGACCTTGACGCGTACCTGGCCGCCCTCGTCATCGAGGAGCCGTGAAGTCTGGACCGCCTGGCCTTTGCGCTTCTTCGGCTTCGGTATCGGGGTGATGAACTCCGCGCGACGGCGGCGCTCGCTGATCTGCTGGGTCGGCTGCCCCTGCGCATCGAGTTCCCAGTGGCGAACCGGGTAGTCGTAGGGCGAATTGAGGATGGGGCGTTCGAAGAATTGATTCATTGTTTTTTTAAGTGGCCGAGATCCTGCTCCCAGGGTCCGCCTGCCAACATCTTCGAGGCGGATACGATGCGGGCGGGATTATGTGCCAGGTGGTTGCCGCCAGCCACCCCGCGAGTCGGCGAGTAGAGCACACGGCGTGAGCAATAGATCGCCCCGAGTTTCCATAAACCGCTGATGAACTGACAGCGGCAGAGCTGGTATTGCTAACGGGTCGCTACTGCGCCTTCGATGCCGAAGAAGGCAGTCATTGGTGAACGGCCGATTTCAGGTTGGGGTGAGCGTCGGTTCGCGCCTGGATCGGGCGAAATGCACAGCCAAGGCATGGCCGCAGCCCTGTCACACGCGACCTGAAATGCTGAAACAAAGGGAGTCACCGCCTGTTATCGCTGCCTGCCGCAGCCACAAAAAAACAGGCGGGACATGCCCGCCTGTTGCATGACTTGACGCGTTTTATCTTTCCAGGCGCAGCGAGACGTAATGCGCGTCTTCGCCACGTTTCACCAGCAGCGCGGCGCTCTTGCGCGCGGTGTCGTTGACCAGGCGGGCGAGTTCTTCCGGGGTGTTCACTTCCTGGTTGTTGACCGCGACGATGACATCGCCGGACTGGATGCCGGCGCGGGCGGCGGGGCCGCTGACTTCTTCCACCAGCACCCCGTTGCTGATTTTCAGGATGCTTTTTTGCTCGCGCGTGAGTTCGCTGACGGCCAGGCCGGCGCGGTTGCTTTTCTTGGCTTCGGTCGCTTTGGCGGCGGCTTTTTCATCGGCCTTTTCATTGGTCATTTCACCGACGCTGACGCTGAGTTCGCGTTGCACGCCTTTGCGCCAGATGGTCAGCGTGGAGCGCACGCCGGGCTTGGTGGCGCCAACCAGGCGCGGCAGGTCGATGGAGGAATTGATCGGTTTGCCGTCGAACTTGAGGATGATGTCGGAGACCTGGACGCCGGCTTTCTCGGCCGGGCTGCCGGCTTCGACGTCGGCTACCAGCGCGCCTTGCGGCGAGTTGAGGCCGAAGGATTCGGCGAGGTCGGAGGTGACTTCCTGGATCGCGACGCCCAGACGGCCGCGATTGACCTTGCCGCGCGTCTTCAGTTGCTCGGCCACATCCATGGCGACATCGATGGGAATGGCGAACGACAGGCCCATGTAGCCGCCGGAGCGGGAAATGATCTGCGAGTTCACGCCGACCACTTCGCCGCGCAGGTTGAACAGCGGGCCGCCGGAGTTGCCGGGGTTGACGGCGACGTCGGTCTGGATGAACGGCACGTAGTTTTCTTGTGGCAGGCTGCGTCCCTTGGCGGAGACGATGCCGGCGGTGGCGGAGTTTTCGAAGCCGAACGGCGCGCCGATGGCGAGCACCCATTCGCCGACGCGCAGCTTGTTGGGGTCGCCGATGCCGACGCGGGGCAGGTTGTCGGCATTGATCTTGATCAGCGCGATATCGGTGCGGGCATCGATGCCGATCACCTTGGCGCGGAATTCACGTTTGTCGTTGAGCTTGACCACGACTTCATCGACGTCGTCGACCACATGGGTGTTGGTCAGGATGTAGCCGTCAGCCGAAATCAGGAAGCCGGAGCCCTGGCCGCGCTTGGCCGGCAACATGCCCTGGCCTTCGGGCGGCATCATGCGGCGGAACAGGTCGAGCATGGCATCCGGTTCCGGCATTTTGTGGCCGCGCGAGCGTTGGCGCGCATCCTGGGTGGTGGTGATGTTCACCACCGCGGGTGCGTGTTTTTCCACCAGATCGGTGAAATCGGGCAACTGTGCGTTGGCGCCGCCGGCGACGAAGCTCAGGGTCATGCTCAACAGGGCGAACCATTTCTTCATTTCACACCTCGCAAAACAGATAGAAAAATCAGGCAGTCTGGCAACTGCTCGCCGTTCCCCGCCGCAGGATGACGGGGTCATGTTTCGGGCTGGGATGAAACCGAATCCTGAGCCTGAGCCATAGCGCAGTCAGTGCCAGGCCGGACAGACCGCCGCCGATGGCGCCGGGTTCCCCGAAAAAATATGCGCCCAGCCCGGCGCACCCCAGCAACATCGATAACGCGACGCCATAGATCGCCAGCGCGGCATGCAGCAATGCGCCATCGGGCAGGCCGATGACGACGGCTTCGCCAGCGGTCGCGCCGATGGGATTGGCGACCGGGTATTCGGCTTCGTCGGCATGCCAGAAGCGGGCGAATACGGAGGAGCCGCAGCCTTTGCCGGCGCAGGCGCCACAGGAGGAGGGCGCTTCGCTGACCACCCAGGCGATATCGCCTTCGGTGCGTCGAATGCGCGCGGGCGATTCGATCAACGCGCTTCTCCGCGTATTTCTCCCGCATCGGTGCGCGCTTCCAGCCCCATTGCGATCGCTTCGATGGCGGCCCAGGGCGCGTCGCCGAGTATGGTCGCCTGCAGCGTGCCGACCTGACGCGTGACCATGTTGATCATGCCTTGCTTGCTCTGGCCGCGGACACTGGCAATCGGGTGGGTGGCGGGTTCGAGAAACAGGGAAATATGGGTGAGACCGTCACTGAAAACCCAGTGTTCGACCTCGCCCGGCTTTCGCGCTTCGCCCGACATGTTCGGCAACGTGCGTTTGACTGCGGTGATCCGGCTGAAGCCGGGCGGCAGGACTTTGACGCTGACCGTTTCGATGCCGATGGGGCGCATGCTGGCGGGCAGCACCGGCATGCGCCAGGCATCGAGGCTGGATTGAGATTCGGCCTTGGGCGCGCCGCCGATGCGGATTTCGGCAAAAGCATATTGCATCAAAGGCCGGCCGGCCTCGTTGACCATCACCGCCTTGAGCGGCAGTCCGCTGTCCTTGTCGGCGCACAGCACGTAACCCCAGCGATAGGCGTCCTTGGGCAGAATTTCCACCTGTCGGCATTCGAGCCCGGCGACGCGCGCCCACTCGCCCAGCTTGACGCCGTACCAGTTGGCCAGCGCGGCGGCATTGGGCGGCAGCAAATCGGGGAAGTGGCGGCTGTTCAGGCGTTTTTCCATTCTGACCTGGCCGCCTTCCGTTACCCGGCTGATGGAGCCGCTTTGCGTGCAGCGAACTTCGCGCTGAATGCCGTCCATGGCGGCAAGCCGGCTATCTTTGGATGCGCCGACAGGATGATTCGTGACCGACAGGGTTTGCATGGCGGCGCCGTGTTGCACCACGAAAACGCCTTCGTAGGTGACGCGTCGGGCGGCATCGGAAATGCGTTGCAGCCAGGCGGCAGCCTCGTTGGCGGCGAGCGGATCGGCGGCCTGGGCGGGTAACGCCAGCAGGGCGGCGAACGCGCCCCCGGCGAGCAAACCCACCTGCCGGCTGATCATTGGCGAACCTCCAGCGCGGCCTTGCTGAAACGCATTTCCGGCGCCGAAACCACGGCCTGGGCAAAATCTTGATGCGCCGCCAGATAGGGCTGCGCTTCGGCTGCTTCGGTGGTCAATTCGGTGGTCAATTCGGCGGCCAATTCGGTGGCGGGTTGTTGCAGCGCGGCAAGCGGCACGTTGATTTCGTCGCGCGGGCCGCTTTGCCACAAGCCCCAGGTGATCGCGGCCATGGTGGCGGCGGCCAGCCAGAGGGCGGGGCGACGCTCGGCAGGCTTGCGCACGGGTGCGAGAACCACGGGTTCGTTTTCCAGCGCGGCCATGACGCGGCGGGTGAAGTCGTTGGGCTGCGCGCTGGGTTGTGCGTACAGGCCGCGCATCGCGTCGCCAATGGCAAGATATTCAGAGAGGCTCGCGCGTTCGGCGTCGCTGTGGTCGAGCCGCTTGATGGCCTGCTGCGCCATGGCGTCGGAGAGTTCGCCATCGATCAAGGCGGAAAGGTTTTGCGCCTGCATGTCTTCATGCTCGTTTTGCATCGTCTGTGTCGTCATTGCTTGTTTCGTCATCGCATCGTTTGTCATCGCATCGATTGTCATCACTACCACCTTCTATCTTCCGGCGTGCCCAGAATTGGCCGCAACTTGGCTGAAATCGCCTCCCGCGCCCGGAAGATCCGGGAACGGACGGTGCCGATGGGGCAGGCCATGGTGTCGGCAATTTCTTCGTAACTCAGGCCTTCGATCTCGCGCAAGGTAATGGCTAGTCGAAGTTCTTCCGGCAGGGCGTCCACCGCTTGGTTGATGGCTATGGCTACTTGTTTGGACAAGAGTTCCTTTTCCGGGTCACTGTTGTCCTGTGCGACCAGACGCTCATCCGGCTCGTCGTCATCGTTCATGGCCTGGTCGGAGACGGTGGGCATGGCGCGCTTGCGCGTAGCCAGATAATTCTTGGCGGTGTTGACGGCGATGCGATACAGCCAGGTGTAGAAGGCGGCGTCGCCGCGAAACTGCGGCAGCGCCCGATACGCCTTGATGAAGGCCTCCTGCGCGATGTCTTCGATTTCGTGCTGGTCGCGCACCATGCGGGACAACAGGCGGATCAGCTTGCGCTGATATTTTTCCACCAGAATTCCGAAAGCCCGCTGGTCGCCTTGACGCACCCGCTCGACCAACTGGAGGTCTATTTCCCGGTCGCTCATTCCTGTTCCTGGTTGATCCGCCGTGGCATAAATCGCCTTCACATACCCTATGATTCATTCAGCGGGCGAGTATAACCGCCCGCTTCCGGGGCAAAGGCCAAGCGGTCTATTGCCGGTTCGCACCTCTCAGCTTTTCCCCTTATGCATCGCTACGACGTACTCATCATCGGTTCCGGTCTGGCCGCCGCCACGCTGGCGCTTTCCTTGCCGGCCAGCATGAAGATTCTGCTGGTCACCAAAAAAGCGCCCGAGGACAGTTCCAGTTACTGGGCGCAGGGCGGCATTGCGGCCGTGATGGGGGACGACGACAGCTTTGACGATCATGTCCGCGATACGCTGGTGGCGGGCGCCGGCTTGTGCAACGAAGCCGTGGTGCGACAGGTGGTCGAAGCTGCGCCGGCGGCCCTGCACTGGCTGATCGACCAGGGCGCGCCGTTCGATCTGGAAGGCGGCGCGTACCACCTCACCCGCGAGGGCGGCCATTCGCGGCGGCGCATTCTGCATGCGCGCGACGCGACCGGCCGCGCCGTGCAGGACATCCTGCTGGCGCACTTGCGGGCGCGTGCCAATATTTCCGTTCTCGCCCAGCACATCGCCATCGATCTGATCACCGACCGCCAGTTGGGGCGCGAAGGTAACAGCGTGCATGGCGCCTACGTGTTGAACACAGCCAGCGGCAAGGTATTGACGATTTCCGCCGGCTTTACCGCGCTGGCCACCGGTGGCGCCGGCAAGGTCTTTCTCTACACCACCAATCCGGATACCGCGACCGGCGATGGCGTCGCGATGGCCTGGCGGGCCGGTTGCCGGGTCGCCAACCTGGAGTTCGTGCAGTTTCATCCCACTTGCCTGTATCACCCGCACGCCAAATCTTTCCTGATCACCGAGGCGATGCGCGGCGAGGGCGCGCTGCTGCGTTTGCCGGATGGCAGCCGCTTCATGCCGGAACACGATGAGCGCGCCGAACTGGCGCCGCGCGATGTGGTGGCGCGCGCCATCGACCTGGAAATGAAGAAGCGCGGTCTCGATTGCGTTTACCTGGATATCACCCACAAGCCGGCGAAATTCATCGTCAGCCATTTCCCGAATATCCATGCGCGCTGCCGCGAACTCGGCATCGACATCACGCGCGAATGGATTCCGATCGCGCCGGCGGCGCATTACAACTGCGGCGGCGTGGTGGTGGATGCGGCCGGGCGCGCCGATGCGGCGCATCTCTATGCCATTGGCGAGACCAGTTGCACCGGTTTGCACGGCGCCAATCGGCTGGCCAGCAATTCGCTGCTCGAATGCCTGGTTTATGGCCGCGCGGCGGCGACGGATATCGCGGCAGCCGAGCCGTCGCCGAAATCGCGTTTGCCGTCGTGGGATGAGAGCCGGGTGACCGATGCCGACGAAGAAATCGTCATCGCCCATAACTGGCACGAGTTGCGTGGCTTCATGTGGGATTACGTCGGTATCGTGCGCACCAGCAAGCGTCTGGAACGCGCCAGCCACCGCATCAATCTGCTGACCGATGAAATCGGCGAGTACTACCGAAATTTCCGCGTCAGCAACGATTTGATCGAGCTGCGCAACCTGGTGTTGACCGCCGAATTGATCATCAACTCGGCACGTGCGCGCCACGAAAGCCGCGGCCTGCACGCCTCGCGCGATTACCCCGGGCTGCTGCCCGAGGCGCGCGATACGGTATTGACGCCGTCGTAGGAGGCCCGCTTGCGGGCCGAACAGGTTCAGCTTCGTAGGTTGGGCAAAGCGCAGCGTGCCCAACATTGCGACGGTTCGTTGGGCACGCTGCGCTTTGCCCAACCTACGCCTACTACGGGCTTAACCGGCTTCCGCCCGTTTCGCCAGGAAATGCACCAGCAGCGCTACCGGCCGGCCGGTGCCGCCCTTTTCCTTGCCTGATTTCCAGGCGGTGCCGGCGATATCCAGATGCGCCCAGTCGTACTTGCCGGCGAACTTGGACAGGAAGCAGGCGGCCGTGATGGTGCCGCCGGGACGGCCGCCGATGTTGGCCATGTCGGCGAAATTGCTCTTCAGTTGCTCCTGATAGTCGTCCCACAACGGCAGTTGCCAGCAACGGTCGGCGGCAACCTCGCCGGCGTGCAGCAGTTCGCGCGCCAGGCCGTCGTCATTGGCGAGCAGGCCGGTGGCGACATGGCCGAGGGCGATGACGCAGGCGCCGGTCAACGTGGCGATGTCCACCACGCAGGCCGGGTCGAGCTTTTCCGCATAAGTCAGCGCATCGCACAAAATCAAGCGACCTTCGGCGTCGGTGTTGAGAATCTCGATGGTCTGGCCGGACATCGAGGTGACCACGTCGCCCGGCTTGTTGGCACGGCCGTTGGGCATGTTTTCGCAGGTGGCGATGAGGCCGGTGACGTTGAGCGGCAGCTTCAGTTCGGCTGCCGCGCGCAGCGCGCCGAGGACGGAAGCCGCGCCGCACATGTCGTACTTCATCTCGTCCATGTCGGCGCCGGGCTTGAGGGAAATGCCGCCGGAGTCGAAGGTGATGCCTTTGCCGATGAGGACGACCGGCTTCTGTTTTTTCTCGCCGCCTTTGTAATTCAGCACGATGAAACGGGGCGGCTCATCGCTACCCTTGGCGACGGAGAGGAAGGAACCCATGCCGAGTTTTTCGATTTCGGCACGTTCCATGACCTCGACGCCGAGGCTGAATTCCTTGGCCAGCGCCTTGGCCTGATCGGCCAGATAGCTTGGGGTGCAGACATTGCCAGGCAGGTTGCCCAGGTCCTTGGCCAGCTTGATGCCGGCAGCGATGGCCTGGCCGCGCGCGGCGGCGGCTTCGCCCTGCGCCAGGTCGCCGCGACGCTGCACGCCCAGCACCAGCTTGCGCAGGTTTTTCTTGGTTTCTTCCGGCTTGCTCTTCATTTGATCGAAGCGATAGAGCGCATCCGAGGCCACCAGCACGGCTTGTTCGACGTTCCAGGCCAGATCGCGTTTTTTGACCGGGATTTCAGTCAGGTAGAGGATGGCTTCGCTGACGCCGATGTTCGACAAGGCCTTGATGGCGCTGCGTACCGCATCGAGATAGGGCTTGTCGCGAAATTCCCGTTCCTTGCCCAGGCCCACCAGCAGCACGCGCTCGCACGGCAAGCCGGGCACGTTGTGCAACAACAGGCTGGTGCCTTGCTTGCCGTCCATGTCGCCACGCCGGAGAATGTCGGCCAGATAACCGTTGGCAGCCTGGTCGAGCAGTTCGGCCGCGAGGCTCGGTTTGCGATGATCGAACACGCCAACAACCACGCAGGCGCCGCGCTGTTTTTCCGGGCTGCCACTTTTAATGCTGATTTCCATGCAAATCTCCTGAAAACGATGTTTGGGTCTGAACCGAGTAAGCACAGGCCTGTGATGGCGAACGCCTGCCCAAGTTATTCATTAACGCGCCCTTAGTCAAAACATGCGTCGATTCGAACGTGCTTTAACCCGCGAGATGGCTGAGGGCGCCGCTGTCGGTTTTGCCGCGCTGGTCGCGATTTTCAGCGTGGTCATTCTGGTGCGCACGCTGAGCAAGGCGGTTGCCGGCGACCTCGATGTGGACGCGATCATGCCCATGCTGGGTTTCGGCGTGTTACGCACGTTGCCGGTGTTGCTGTCGCTGGGGCTGTTCGTCGGCGTTTTCATGAGCCTGTCGCGTTTGTGGCGAGATAGCGAGGCGGTGATCTGGATGAATGGCGGCGTCGGTCCCTGGGGCTGGATTTGGCCGGTGCTCCTGTTCGTCATGCCGGTGGTGCTGATCATCGCTTTTGTCAGTCTGGAAGGGATCGCCTGGGGGGCGCGCAAGCAGGCGGAATTCGAGCAGGTGCTGGCCGCCAAGGATCAGTTCAGCACCTTGGCGCCCGGTGTCTTCTCGGAAGACCGGCACGGCAAACGGGTCGTGTTCGTGGAGAGAATTTCCCACGATGGCGGCCATGTCGAAAATGTCTTCGTGCAGTCCTTCGAGCGCGGCCGCATGGGGGTGACCGTCGCAAGCCAGGGTCTGGTAAGGAAAATGGACAATGGCGACACCTTCCTCGTGCTGGAACAGGGCAAGCGCTACGAAGGCGTGCCGGGCGCGGCGGATTTCTGGATGGCGAAGTTCAAGAGTTATTCGGTGCGCATCCCCGAGCAGGCTGTGGCGGCACGCAGCGTCACCGCGCGCACCATGACGACTGCCGATCTGATACGCAACCCCGCTCCAGTCAACATGGGCGAGTGGGTGTGGCGTCTGGGCTATCCGATTTCCGCCTTGTTGCTTTGTTTGCTGGCAGTACCCCTGAGCTATAGCAATCCGCGCGCCGGGGGGTCGCTTAACGTGGCATTCACCGTGCTGATCTACCTGGCCTACAACAATTTTGTCGGTCTTTCCAAGGGCTGGGTTGAGCGCTCCACGATGGGGGCGACGGAAAGTTTGCTGCTGGTGCACGGCCTCATGTTGCTGGTCTTGCTGGCGATGTTCTGGCGCCGATTCCGCGGGCCGTGGACATCATGAGTATCTTGTTTCGCTACGTCGTTCGCGAGGTGCTGGTGGCATCGCTGCTGGCGTTGCTGGCTTTGGCCGGCCTGTTTTCATTTTTCGACTTTGTTTCCGAGTTGTCCGAGGCGCACAGCGCAACCTATACGCCGTTGGTCGCCACGCTGTTTGTGGTGATGAACATGCCCGGGCGGCTGTATGAGTTGATGCCGTTGGCGGTCTTGATCGGCGGCCTGTTCGCATGGAATCGGCTGTCTCTGACCTCGGAATTCAGCGTCATGCGCAGTGCCGGTCTGGCGACACATCGTCTGGTTGTCTGGATGCTGTTGTTGGGCTTGTCGATGGGTTTGGTTGCGCTGTTGTTCGGCGAATACGTGATGCCGCATGCCGAGCGTGCCGCGCAGCAATTGAAAGTACGGGCGACCAGCGGGATCGTCGCGCAGGAATTCCCGACCGGGTTGTGGGCCAAGGACGGCCGCACTTTCATCAATATTCGTGAATTGCGTCCCGATGCCAGCCTGGTCGATGTGCGCCTTTATGAGTTCGATGCAAATTTCAATCTCAAATTGATGCGCCGGGCAGAAAGTGCGCAATGGCAGGACGGCCAATGGATGCTGCGTCAGGTCACTCAGACCCTGATCGAGGAAAACGGCACGCGCACCGCGCGTCAGCCGGATCAACCCTGGGTTTCGGCGGTGACGCCGGATTTGCTGACCGTGCTCATGGTGATGCCGGAGCGAATGGCGATGTCTGCGCTCTATGCCTATATCCAGCATCTGGATGAAAACATGCAGGATGCAAAACGCTACCGCATCGCCTTCTGGGGCAAGCTGGCCTACCCGGTGGCCGTGCCGGTGATGTTGGTGTTGGCGTTGGTATTCGCCTTCAATCCGCCGCGTCATGGCGGCACGGGCGGTCGCCTGCTGGTGGGCATCCTGCTCGGACTCGGTTTTCACTTGAGCAATCGGCTCGCCGGCCAGTTTGCGCTGTTACAGGATTGGCCGGCTCCCGTCTCGGCGGTTATCCCGACACTCGTTTTCGGCCTGGCTGCCTTCGTCGCCCTGTGGTGGGTGGAACGGCGCTGAGTTCTTCAGCAGGCGCGTTCCGGCGAATCGGTCTTGCAGAAACTGGCGATCATCGCGTAGCAACGCAGCCCACCATCCGATACCCAGTAGCGCCAGATTCAGACAAGCCAGCAAATAGCGCAGCCAGACCTGAGCGCGGCTGGGCGGCTCACCATTTTCGGCCACCAGACGGATGCCCCAGGTTTTCATGGCCAGGGTCTGGCCGCGGCGCCAGAACAGGGTGCAATAGATGCCGGCAACGACAAATAGATAAACCCATAGATAAATCTGGCGCAGAACAAGTCCGACACCGGGTGGAAGTCGAAGCGTGATCGCGACGAACGGAAGCGCTGCGACAAACAGAACCGCGATCAGCAACAGGCTTTCGTAGAGATTGCAGGCCAGACGCCGAAGCAGAGAAGGCGTGTTCACGTGATCATTGACCGGAAGCAGCGCCGGCAGGTTGGGCGGATTCGGCGCCGACCGTTTGCGTCCACAGACGTTTGATCTGCGCTTGTTCCGGTTTGGGAAGTTCCTGGAGTTTCTTGAAGTTGTCACGCGCCGCATCGCGTTGGGCTTGCGTCATGCGCGTCCAGGGTTGCAGCCGGGAATAGAAAATCTGTTGCTGGGTAGGCGACAGCCTGGCGAATTCCTTGGCGACCTTGAGCAGTTTCAGCCGCTGCTGCGCGGGCAAATGGTCCCAGTCGTAAGCAATCGGCGTCAGCGCGGTGCGTTCCGGGATGCTGAGTTCGGTCCACAGCGGCGCACTTTCGGCACCGGCCAATGCGGAAAAGGCCAAGGCAAGGAAACCGATCAAAAAGTTGCGTGTGTTTCGAGCCATTGCGAGAAAGTCTTGTCTGCGTATGCGTCGGGTGGGAGGTCGCCGGTCAATAAAAGGATATCCGTTTCCGGCGAATAGGGATGGGGAAGGCTTTGCACGAACCACCAGCCCGCCAACAGCAAGGCCAGCGCCAAAGGCAGTGCGATTTGGGCATGCTCAAGCACCCAGGTCAATACGGCATGGCCTCGGTGCATCCCATGACTTTGGCGGTTTCTGCCACATCGAGTTCCTCCCAATAACGTAACAGGAAGGCCTCGCGTTGACGCAGCGGCAATTCTGAAAGCGCCTGTTCGATCGCGGCAAGATGTTGATTGCGTGCTTATCGGGTTAACACACCCACCCACTACCGGTAGTGACGTAGGTTGGGCAAAGCGAAGCGTGCCCAACGAACCGGCGCGCTGTTGGGCACGCTTCGCTTTGCCCAACCTACGGCGCCATGCCGCGAAATCACGCGC
>JAUYET010000020.1 GCA_030691265.1 Pseudomonadota bacterium | reverse complement strand
TCTGGTGGTGGTGGAATGCTTCTGTTGGCATCGGGCTGCAAGGCGTATGAAATCTGGGTTTTCTCGAAAATTGAGACCGACAGAATCTGTAACAAAGTGTAGAGCGAGGCATTCAGGCGGAGCTCCTTTTTGACGATGGCGATCAGCACGTAGGTGGCGACGGCGCACCAGATTTGCGTCTTCACCGCGTTCTCGCTCGTGCCCAAAAAGCGCTTGATGCGCAGATGCTGCTTGATCCACTTGAAGAACAGTTCCACCTGCCAGCGGCTCTTGTAGAGCGCGGCAATCGTCAGGGGAGGCAGCGTTGTGTTGTTGGTCAGGAATACCAGCGTCTTGCCCGACTCGGGATCCTTGAATCGGATACGGCGCAAATGCTCCGGGTAGTCCTTGGACACGTAGTAACCATTGAGGCGCATCTTCTGGTCGCACATCACGCCCGTCGTGCGATCGGTGGGTGTCGAGTAGACCCGGCGGGCATTCATGCCGCGCTTGGCACGGGTCACAAAGAACGCGCCAGCCTGATGCATGGTGAAGAGTCTGCCGAAGTCCAGATAGCCGCGATCCATCACATAGAAGGCGCCTGCTTCGACCGGCAAGATGTCGAGTACCTTGACATCGCCCATCTTCCCGTCGCTGATGTGAATGAAGGACGGGATGTTGCCGCGCAGGTCCAGCAGTGTATGCATCTTCACGGCGGCCTTGGTCGAGCGAAACGGCGCCCAGTCGAACAGACTCAGGCACAAATCGATGGTGGTCGAGTCCAGCGCGTAGACCGTGGCATCGAGTTCCAGCCCCGTCGACTCCGTGGCGTAGAGTTCGCGGGCGCGTGCGATCAGGCGCAGCGCCAGCGCGTGATAGATACGCCAGTCCCGCTGATTCAATGCGTCCGAAAGCGTCGATCGGGCAGGTACGCCAGACAATCCCATGTGAAACAGCTTGGCTTGGTTGGATGCCAAGCACACTTCGATGTCCCGCAACGATTCTCGCCACGTCAATTGCGCGAAGGCCATCACGCGAAACAGGTCGGCACAGTCCAAGGTGCGGACGCCTGCGTCGCCGTTGTGCCGCTCGACAATGCGACCAAAGGTCTTCCACGGCACATACTCCATGACCTGTGCAAACAGCGTTCTGCCGACGTTCATGCCTCACCCCGGAATCTTCAAATCCGGGAGGATTGCAGAAGCGCCGGTCAAAGGTCATTGGCGGTGGGTGTGGCTGTAAAAAACGCATTTATTGTTTCACGAAAATGTTTCACGGCATTTCTGAAATTCAAATCGTGGACACCCTTTGATCTCTCAAAACCCGCACCGTTACTGGCTTCGCCGCCGGCGCGATTCAATTTAACCGGACACTACTGAGTATTCATTGTAATTACTAAGGATGACCGTCATGGAAGCAACTCTGCTGCGCCCCGTTTCCCTCAAGCTTGAACAAGGCGAACATGAGCGGCTCAAGTCGCTTGCCGATGCAAGGCACCGCAAACCGCATTTTTTAATGAAGGAAGCGATTCGGCAGTATCTGGATCGCGAAGAGGCACGTGAGTCGTTCAAACAGGAAGCATTGGCGTCGTGGCAGGCGTATCAAGAAACCGGCCAACATCTGACGGGTGAAGAAGTTAATCGTTGGCTTGATACCTGGGGCACGGACCAAGAGAAAGCGGCGCCCGCTTGTCACGATTAATCGTCACGCCAGGAGCGACGGCGGGCCTGGAGCGCTGCCGCCAGTTTCTCGCGCAAAAGAACTCC
>JAUYET010000016.1 GCA_030691265.1 Pseudomonadota bacterium | reverse complement strand
ACACCACATAGCTGCGCCCGGCATTGCTGCCGGCAGTGGGGTCGCTGTACCGCGCCCCGACGATGAGGTCGGCCAGGCCGTCGCCGTTGACGTCGCCGGCGCTGGCAACGCTGATGCCGCTCTGGTCACTCGCACCCTGGCCGTTGATGACGAAGCCGCCGCTGCCGGCGGCGATGGCGGAGAGGTTGATGGCCGTGGACGTGGTCATGACGAACACCACATAGCTGCGCCCGGCATTGCTGCCGGCAGTGGGGTCGCTGTACCGCGCCCCGACGATGAGGTCGGCCAGGCCGTCGCCGTTGACGTCGCCGGCGCTGGCGACGCTGATGCCGCTCAGGTCACTCAGGCACTGGCCGTTGATGACGAAGCCGCCGCTGCCGGCGGCAATGGCGGAGAGGTTGATCACGGTGGATGGCGTGCTGAAGTCAAGCGTGATGGCATCCGCAATGCCAGCATAGGGATTGCCCGCCGCATCCAGCAGCACACCGGCGGCCATCTGCACGTTGTAGCTGCTGTTTGTGAGGAGGTCGGCCGTCGGGTTGAGGGTGACGACATTGCTGCTGATCGTGACTTGCGCATCTCCCACCGCAATCGTGCGGGTGTCGCCCGCGCCATTGCTGATGACGATGTTGCCGCTGCCCGCCGCCACGTTCTCGCTGAAAGTCAGCACGATGTTGCTGCCCACCACAACTGCCGTGGCGTTGTCGGCGGGGGTACTGGAAGAGAGGGTCGGGGCCAGCATATCCACCGCCTGCACCGACTGGGTGGCGGCGCTGCTGTTGTTGGCGGCCGCGTCGATCGCGGCTGAACCGGCCACATCGACCGTGACATTGCCTTCGAAGCCGGCCGTCGGCGTGACCACCAGGGTGTAGACCGTGGCGCTCACCGGCGTGAAGGCGCCCTTGGCGCCATTGACGACCGTGATGTCGCCCACCACAAACCCGGTGACCGCCTCCGCGAAGGTGAAGGTATAGGTGATATCGCCGCCGGCAATGTTGCCGGTACTGGCCTCGTCGTCGGTGATGACGACGCCAGGCGCCAGGGTATCGACACTCATATCCAACTGAGTCGCCGCGCTATTGCTGTTGCCGGCGGCATCGGTAAATGATCCGCTGGCGACGTTGACGGTCGCCGCAGTGGTGCTGTTGGCGGTCGGCGTGAAAGTTGCGGTGTAGACGGTGGAACTGACGGCGGTGAAGCCGCTCAGTGCGCCGCCGGCCACGCTGATGTCGCCGGCGGCGAAGTTGCTGGCAGCCTCACTCAACGTGAAAGTCAGCGTGGCAGTCTCGCCCACGCTCAAGGCGCTGTCGTTGGACGTGATGACGACGCTGGGCGCCAGCGTATCGACGCTCATATCCAACTGCGTCGCCGCGCTATTGCTGTTGCCGGCGGCGTCGGTAAACGCGCCGCTGGCCACATTGATGGTCGCCGGCGTCGTGCTGTTGGCGGTCGGCGTGAAAGTTGCTGTGTAGACGGTGGAACTGACGGCGGTAAAACCGCTCAGGGCGCCGCCGGCCACGCTGATGTCACCGGCCGCAAAGTTGCTGGCGGCTTCGCTGAGGGTGAAGGTCAGGGTGGCGGTCTCGCCCACACTCAGAGCGCTGTCGTTGCTGGTGATGGTCAGCGATGGTGCTGAGGTATCAATGCTCAGGCTGATCGTGCCGGCATTGGCATTGGTGTTGCCGGCCAGATCGGTGACAGTCACCGTCAGGGTGTGCGCGCCGGGACTCAGCGTGCTGCTGGTGATGCTCCAGTTGCCGGAAGCATCGGCGGTGGCGGCGCCCAGCAGGGTGGCGCCGTCGGTGTCATATATCTTGACGCTGCCGCCGGCTTCGGCGGTGCCAGTGATGGTCGGCGTGGTGTCGTTGGTGGCGTTGCCGGTACCGGCGCCGGTCACCGCCAAACTGCCAGCATTGGCTGGGGCAATGGAATCCACGGCAATACTGCGCGTGGCGCTGGCCGTGCCGCCGCCGCTCAGGGTCGCTGTCGCGGTGAGGGTTTCGCCGCCTTGACCCATGGCCGTGATATCGGCTCCCGTCAGCGTGTAGCTCCAGGCAGTCCCACTGACCGTGGCGGCACGAACATTGCCGCCTATGCTCAGGTTGACCGTGGCGCCCGCAACGGTGGTGCCGGTGATGGCCGCGGTTTGCTCACTTGCGTTAACCACGTCGTCGGTGGCGATGTGGTCGATAGCGACCGATGCGCTGGTTTGCACAATCAAGTCCGAGACGACGGCGGTCAAGTTGGTAACACCCGTCCCGTTGGTGGTAGCGGCAGCCGTTCTGGCGCCGACGATGACGGCGTCCAGTGCGCTAGTACTGAGTGTGCCGGTGCTGCCAGTCACGCTTAGTTCGGTTGCCAGACTGTCGATGGTGGTCTGCATATTGCCGCTATTGGCGGCATCCATGCCGGACAAGGCGGCCAGAACAGCACCGTATTTCTCGCCGGCGCTCAGCGCGTCCGGGGTGAAGTCGGGGTTGGCGGCGCCGGTGGCATCTACCGTGGTGACGATGACTGTGCTGGTGAGGTCGGTCAGGCCAAAAGCGCTGGCCACCGCCGCATTGCTCTGGCTGGCGACATCAGCGGTGATCACGGCTGTGCTGGCGCCACCAAATACCGCGCCCGCCTTGGTGGAGGCGATGGTAGTCAGCGCGTTGATGTTGAGGCTCACCGTGCCGGTGCTGACCACGCCGACCGCCATCAGATCGGCGGTTATGTCGCGGGCTTGTCCGGTCGCTTCGTCGATGTAATCGGCGCCCGTATTGGCATCAAGCACCTTGGCGATAACCACGCCCGTATAGGCGCCGACGTCAAAGCTGAAGGTGCCCGCGTCGCTGAGCTGTCCGCTCCCGAGTAGCGTTGTGCCATCCGCTTGGTAGAGATTTACGGTCAGGCCATTACCGGCCAGCATCGGGCCCGCAACGATCGACACGGTCACGATGTTATGCACGGCAGCGGCGACAGCGCTCCCCGCGCCTCCGCCCCCGCCCGCTGCGGCGGCAAGGCCGAGTCCGCCACCCAGCGCGCCGAGAAGGCCGCCGCCGGATGAGGTGGCGGGGATATAGGTGATCTCGACGCCTTCGATGCCGGCCAGCGTCGAGTGCAAGGCGGCGTTGCCTTGCGCCATGGCCACCAGCGTGTCATGGCCGCCATGCGCGTAGACCAGGCTGGCGCCACCGCCCAGCGTTGCACCCGCAGCGGCCTCTCCGCTAAGGGTGTATCCACCGGCATCCTGGCCCGGCAGGGTGATGTCACAGGCGGCCGCTTTGCATTCAGCGTAGTAATTTTCCAGGGTGACCTGGGTGCCGTCGGCATACTGGAGTTGCAGATCGTCGCCGATTCTTTTGGCGATGACGTTATCGAGTAACTGTTCTTCTCCCGCCTTGCCCTTGACGACGCGGTAGTGCTCGCCCGCCTTGGCTTTGAAGGTGTTGGCCTGGCCTGGCTTGAGCGGCTGCGCGGTTTTGCCGTTGTTCAGGGCGATGGCTTGGGTGGTCATTGTCGGCTCCGTTTTATCGTTCGTTCATGGCGCCGCCAAAGGCCTTGAAGACCGGCTTGGCGAGGTATTGCAATATGGTTCGGCTGGCGGTGCGTATGTCCACCGTGGCAGTCATGCCGGGTTTGAGTGGCGCGTTGGCCAGTTTGGGATTGGCTTTGGCCTTGTCCGCATCGAGGCGCACATGGGCGCGGTAGTAGGTGGTGGTCTGGCCGTTGCTACCCTGTTCGGTCAGGGTGTCGGAGCTGATATAGCTGAGCGTGCCTTGCTGGGTGCCGTAGATCGAATAATCGAACGCATCGAACTTGATGGTCACCGGCAGGCCGGGTTTGAGTTGACCAATGTCGACCGGATTGACCTTGATTTCGATGACGCTGTCGCCTTCGGTGGGCGAAATCTGCATCAGCTCGTCCCCGGCGCGCAGCACGCCGCCGATGGTGGTGACCTTCAGGTATTTCACGACCCCGGCGACCGGGGCGGTCAGTTCGGTATGACCAAGCACGCTTTGCCGTTCTTCGAGCTTGTAGCGACTTGATGAGATGTCTTCCACCAGCTTGGTCGCTTCTTGCCGGGCTTCTTGCCGGTATTTGTTGCCCACGGCATTGATCTTGCCTTGCAATTCGCCGACCTGCCGTCTCGCACGCATGACTTCAAGGTGGCTGGTGTCGCCGGTCTTGAGCAGGGATTCGTTCATGCGTAGCTCTTCCTGGGCCATGTCGAGGCCGTCTTTCAGAGTCGCCAACTCTTCCTGCTGGCTGCGTTTGCGTTGTTCGTAAAGCGCTTGCTGAGCCGCAACAAACTCCGGAAAACCCTTGAATTGCTTGCCGAATTCTGGTGTCTGGCCGCTTGCTTCCGCTTTGGCGCGCACCAGGGCCGCGGTGAGCGACGCGACCTTGGCGCGGTTTTCTTCATAGGCGGCATTGGGGCGCTCCCTTTCGAGGTCGGCCAGCAGTTGTCCGGCCACCACGCTTTCGCCTTCTCGGACCAGAATCCGGGACAGAACACCCCCGTCGGCCGCCTGAATGATCTGGGTGCGCGCGCTGAGGATGATCTGCCCTTGGGCGCGCACGGTCTGGTCGATCTCGAACAAGGCGGCCCAGAGCAGAAAGGCTAGCAGCCCGAGCAGCAGCAGCAGGGTCATGGATACCCGGCGTGGCCGGTTGAACGGGGATTCGATTTTCATGCGGCGTGTTCTGGCGCGTGTTCTGGCGTTGGATTTTGCAGTTTCTGCAAGACTTGCACCTTGGGACCGTCCAGGACGATCTGGTGGTTGGCGATGACGATGACGCGCTCGACCAGTTCCAGCATCTCGGCTTTGTGCGTCACCAGGATCAGGCTGTCTTCGGGTTTGAGCGCCGCCTTGATCGCCTGGGTGACTTGCAGTTCGAGATTGCGGTCCATCGAGGCGGTCGGTTCGTCCAGCAGCCAGATGCGGGGTTTGCGCAGGAAGGCCCGGGTCAGGTTGACCAGTTGCCGTTGTCCGCCGGATAGCCCGCTGCCACCCTCGAAGATCTCCTGCTGCAAACCTTTGGGGTGTTGCGTGATGACGGCCTGCAGCAGCCCGGTTATACGGGCAGCCTGCAGGATGGCTTCGTCGCCCGGATCGAGCTGGCCGAGGATGAGGTTGTCGCGCAGCGTGCCGGCGAACAGACGGCCGTCTTGTTGCACATAGCCCACGTGTTCGGCCAGGACCGGTTTGGCGATGTGCGCCAGGTCAACGTCATCGAGCAGGATGCGGCCTTCCTGCGGCTTGTACATGCCGGACAAGAGGCGCAGCAAGGTGGTTTTGCCAGCGCCTACCGGGCCGAGTACGCCCACCTTTTCGCCGGGATTGATGTTGAGGGCCGGCACCTCCAGCGCCTTGTTGCCGCCGTAGTTGGCAACGACGGATTCGAGCCGGTAGTGGCCGCGGAGGTTCTCGATCATGATCGGTTGTTCCTGGCCATGGTGGTCGTCTTGCAAGACCCAGAGACGATCCAGCCCTTGCAGGGCCGCCTTGGTGTGCGCCCATTGCACCAGTTGGTTCGGGATCATGGCGACCGGCGCGAGCACGCGGCCGGACAGGATGGAGCAGGCAATCAACCCGCCCATGGTGAGTTCTCCCTGGCTGACCAGCAATGCGCCGGCGGCGACCAGCAAGACATAGGAGAACTGTTGGAAGGTGGCGGTCAGGTGCTGACTATGCTCACTGATGTTGCGCATGTGCAGTTCGCATTCGCGCGCCTCATCGGTGGTTTTCATCCAGCGCGACAGCATGCGCCAGCCGCCCTGGCCAGATTTGATGGTCTCGGCGCCTTCGACGGTTTCCACCAGCAGGCCGGTCTTGAGGTTGCTCGCCGCCATGGCCTTGTTCGCAAAGGCATCCACCCGTTTACGGTAATACAGGCCAATGGCGATCGAAAGGATGAAGAAGGCAAAGGGAATCAGGGCGAGCCAGCCGGCGATGAGCGCGATGATCAACGTGAACAGCAAGGCGAAGGGGGCATCGACCAGGAGGTTGGTGGTCATGGCGGTAAAGAAACCCCGCACCGTCTCGTAGCCGCGCATCTGCGCTGCCAGCGCTCCCACGCTTTGCGGTAACTGGTCGAGCCGAATAGACAGAAAGCGCATGTAGATGGTGCGCGCCAGACGTTGGTCGACCTGGTCGATGAGGCGCTCGTAGAGATTGGTACGCACCCGTTTTACGACCAGCTCGAACAGGATCGCCGCGAGTACGCCCAGGGTCAGGACCAGCAAGGTCTGCGATGCGCCGCTCGGGATGACGCGGTCGTACACCTGCAAGCTGTAAAACGAGGTGGCCAACGCAACGATGTTGATCATCAGGCCGCCGATGACGGCTTCTCTGATGAGTGTGCCGTGGGCAAAAATCTCCTGGCGGATCAGCTGGTATATCGGGCTGGCGCTGGCGACATAGGGCTTGCTCAGCTTGAACGCGGCGAAGGCATGGCCGGTCAGGTTGTCGTTGGTTAATGTTGCATCGGCCTGTTCACGCCAGCGATTGGCCGGCGCATCCCACCATTCGCTCACCCATTGGTCCTGGGCATTTTTGCCGCGCAGGATGCCCCATTCCCCTGCCTGCTCCCCGTTGTGCGCGTAGATCAGCGCCGGCATCACCGCCGCGTCGGGCAAGACTAGCCAGCGCGGGGCGCGGACTTGTAGGTGTTCGGTGACGGTTTTTAGTTGCGCTTGTGGATTATTCGTCTGGCTGGTCAGCGCCGCCTCGGCGGCTTCCTGCAGGGCCAGGCGATCCACGGTTTCATGCTGCAATTGGGCGAGCCGCGCCAGGCAAGGCAGCAAGGTCGGCGTGGGGTTTATGGATGAATTCACTGTCCACCCTCAACAACGGCCGCAATGCCTTGGGTGTAGATGGCAAGACGCCAGGTAACGACGACCTGGGTGGACTTGATATCGGCCAGTTGCAATTCGGTCTGGGCCAGTTCGCGTGCCGCGTTCATCACATCCAGCCAGGTTTTACGGCCGGCGAGAAATTGGCGGTCGTAGGATTTCGAAACCTGCCCGGCCGCCTCCAGCGAGGCATTGAGTGCGTCCAGACGGCTTTCTGACGAGGTCGCTAGCGCATAGTCGGCAAGCACTTGCTCACTGACCGTGCGGCTTTGCGCCTCGACTTCTGCCAGGGCTGCCTGGTGTTGCGACTTGGCGCCTTCGACATTGGACAAGCTGGAAAGTCCGGCGCCAAAACGGCTGTTGAGGCCAATAAACAGACGGTTTTCCGGCCCGGAATTGCTGACGGAATAGTTGCCGTATTGCCGTTCGGCACGCAAGTAAACCTCTGGCGAGAGATCGGCGCGACGTTCGGCAATCACGCTCTCCTGCACCTTGGCCTGCGCCTGCGCCTTGTGGATTGTTGGATTAACCGCCAGCGCCAGATCAAGCAGCTTGGGCAGGCCAGAATTTACCGGGCGTGGTGCGGCAAATACGGCGTTTGATGTTGTGTTTAAAGCGGCGTCATCGATCGGGCGTCCCAGCAGTTGCCCCAGGCGAGCCAGCGCAATGTCTTTTTGCGCGCGCGCCACCGAGATATCCGCGGCAATCGACTGCATACGGCTAACGGCCAGAATCAAATCGCTATCGGCCGATGCGCCCTGTTCGATGCGCCGTTTGACCTGATCACGCAGGCGGACATGGGTCGCCATGCTTTGCTCGTAGGCCAGAATTTTAAGATGGGCTGACAACCAGTCGCCGTAGCTCTGCACTACCCGCAAGGCGAGTTGCTGACGAATTTCTTCCAGCGAGGCCTGACTGGCGATGACGCCGGCCTCGGCCTTGTTCATGCCTGCCGTCAACCGCCCGCCGGTCCAGATTGGTTGCTGTAGGCGCAAGGTCGAGACCACGCCGTCGCCCTGATAGGCGCTGTCCGAGGCGCTGGCGTGCGCACTTTCGATGGCGACGGAGGGCGTTGGGTAATACTGCCAACGCGCGCTGTCGACGCCGGCTTGGGCTGACGCGGTCAGCGCGCGCTGAACCTGTGCCGAGGGGTGTGAAGAGAGTGCCGAAGCGATCAATTGCTCAAGCGCTTGCGCCTGTGCAACCAAGGGAAACAAGGCGATTGCCAAGCCATATTTGACGCGTCTTGAGCGACTGCGCAGCCGCGTTTTTCGACACATGCCCACACCTGAGGTAGGGCCGCTGTTTGGGGGGGATTCGTAGTGTGTGTTGGTCAATTTTTTGCGGCAAAAACAGGGGGGGTGCGACGCAATTCGGTTGACCTATATCAAAAAGTTTTTGAGTTCCGGATTCTCCGGGCTCACCCGACGCCATTTGTTATTTTTGCTACGAATTCCGCGCGTGTTTCTACGAATTATGGAATGGCGTATTTTCTTGCGGGCTCGTCATTGCCCGTAGAATCTGGCAATGACGAGCCCGCATCTGCCTGACCCCCACCTCCGCTGGCTGACCAATCCGGCGACCGATGAGCCTGTTTCGGCCTTCCAGGCAAGCGATGAACTGTACCGTCAGAATTCTTTGTTTCCGCCCGAGATCGGCTATGGCTGGCTGGATCGCCTGCAGTTGGCGCCAGGGGTGCTGGTGTTGCATGGGGTGCATCGCTTTCGGCCAGCGGTTTCAGGCCAACTGATTCCGTTGGGTGAATTCAAGTATGAGTTCCCCGAGACGTCGTTGGTCATGCAGACGGTTCAGGGCGGGGCGATCTGTCAGCGGGAGTGCTATCCGTCGGCAGAACTGATCTACAAGTCCGGCCACAATTTCTTTCACCATGCCGACCGGCTCCACATGACGCCGCTGATCGATGCTTCATCCAATAGCGAGATGACCAGTCTTTGCATAGCCGATAGCAAACTGGCCGAGTTGATGGGCGAGGATCTGGCACAGCAGTTGATTGATGGTCTGGGTCTGAATCCGCCGCCAGTGGCCAAAGTCATGACAATCCCGCTGCATGTGTCCGCCCCTTTGCGTGCGTGTGTTTCGCCGACGCTGACAGGGGCGTTGCAGAAGTTGTTTGCGCAGTCGAAGGCGCTTGAGTATCTGTGTGCGCTGGCGGGGCACGTTTGCAGGCAAGCCCCGCCTGCGCCACGGAAAGATCGCAAGCGTGATGTGGTGCAGGAGTTGCATGCCTACCTGATGCAACTGGAAGGAACGCTCCCGTTGCTTGATGAGCTGACTGTGCGCTGCGGCATGTCCGCGCGGTGGCTGAATGATGCGTTTGCACGGGAATATGGCCAGACGATCTATGCTTTTATTACCGACCATCGGCTCAACGAAGCACATGCCGCGTTACTTGAAGGCAATCGGCCGATCAAGACGATTTCAGAGCGGCTGGGCTATTCGCATTCCAACCATTTCACGATTGCCTTCAAGAGGAAGTTTGGCTACCCGCCCGGTAGTTTGCGGCGTGGGCGACGGCGAGAGGATTTGCTGTCGTAGTGGATTGCGACCTGGATGCCCTGCTTAAACCTAGAAACCTCAGTTGACCGCTCATCATTCCTTGGTAGCCCGAATGCACTCGACGTTTAGCGCCTTCGATCACGTTCACCAGTTGGGTGAGACCGCTACGAGCCCGAGGGCGGGGTGGACAAGCCATCTGACTGCGTTGCTCCTTCTCGCCATGCCTCGGCATGACTCGTCGTCGCGCCTTGCCAGCCGACTCGTCCACCCCGCCCTCGGGCTCGTTCAACTGAGGTTTCTAGGTTAAAGCGTGCGCGCCAGCACCCAGGCCTGGATTTCTATCGCACCCGCCTTGCGCACCACGTGCGCCAATTCGTTGAGGCTGCTGCCGCTGGTCATCACGTCGTCGATCAGGGCGACGCGTTTTCCGCTCAAATCCAAATTACATGCGAACGCGCCACGCAGATTGCGTTGCCGGGTTTTTAGGTCGAGTCCGGCTTGCGAGGGGGTGTCGCGGATGCGCTGGCAGGCATCGGCCAGCCAGGGAATGCCGACCTGCGGTGACAGCCGGCGGGCGATTTCTGCGGCCTGATTGAAGCCTCGATACGCCAGTCGAGCGGGGTGCAGCGGCATCGGCAGCAGATAGTCGAGGTTTGTTTCGGCGCCGGCGCGTTGCACCCGTTCTTGGCACGCCGGATTCGTACGCGCTGAAGCGCTACGACTCCGCTGCGCCATGCGCTCGGCAAAAAACGCGGTCAGGCTGGTGGCGCCGGCGTATTTGCATTGCTGCACCAGGGCGTCGAGCGGAAATGCGTAGGCGAACACCGCCAGCGTGCGGTCGAAAGCCGGCGGCTGCTTGAGGCAAGCGCCGCAGACTTCGCCACTTGAGTTGGGCAGGGCGCATTGCGGGCAGCAGGCGGGGAGGGCGGGCAGGTCGGCTTCGCAACCTGGACACAGCAGCTTGCCGGCAACGCGGGCGCTGCACAGAAAGCAGGCTTGCGGCAGGCGTGATTGCGCAAAATGTGTGCACTTGTTCAAAATACTACTGCGCTCGTTTGACAAGGTTGGGCCCGTCCCCCACCATCCCGGCTCTTTTCTTGCCGGGTTTTTGGGGCTATGTCCGTGAAACATCTCATTACCGCCGCGTCTTGCAAGCGTAGCGCGCGTTTGTTCAATTTGCTCGCCGTTGCCACCACGTTGCTTGCCGCCAGTCTGTTCGGCCTCGGTTCTATGATGGCCGACAAGAAGCTGGCTTTTCTGCCGATGGCGATGTCGCTGCCGCCGATCATGATCTGGCTGGCGGCCTCGATCTTCGTCTATGCCTCGATCGCGCATCACCCCGATCTGACCGTGCGCCATTACAACAAGTGGGCCGGTTATCGCTATTACGCGGTGGTCGGCACGTTGACCGTGCTGGCCAACGATCTGGCGCATTTGCCGACCGGCTGGGTGGGCGTCTGGGCCTTGATGCTGCTGATCCTGGTGCCGTGGGCGCTGTACGACGTGTGGAAGGCGGGCAAGGAAGATTGGCGGGATATTGAAGTGGAACAGGAGGCGCATTGATGAACGATATGACCCAACCGGTTGTGGATTCGGTTGCCCAAGCGGCTACCCGCAAACGCTGGTCGCAGGCCGAGGTGGAGGCGCTTTATGCGTTGCCGTTCAATGACTTGATGTTTCGAGCGCAGAGCGTGCACCGGGCGAATTTCGACCCCAACGCGATACAGCTTTCGACCTTGCTGTCGATCAAGACCGGCGGCTGTTCCGAGGATTGCGGTTACTGCTCGCAATCGGCGCGCCACGATACCGGCCTGGAGCGGGAAAAGCTGCTCGATATTGCGGAAGTCGTCGCAACGGCGAAGGCCGCCAAGGCAGCCGGCGCGACCCGCTTCTGCATGGGCGCGGCCTGGCGCGGTCCGAAGGAAAAGGACTTGGGCGCGGTGACCGAGATGGTGCGCGAGGTGAAGGCATTGGGCCTGGAGACCTGCGTCACCCTGGGCATGCTGAAACCGGGCCAGGCCGCGCAGTTGAAAGACGCCGGCCTCGATTACTACAACCACAATCTGGATACCGCTGCCGAGTTTTACGGCCAGGTCATCACCACGCATACCCACGCCGACCGTCTCGATACGCTGGCGCAAGTCCGCGATGCCGGCATTCATGTCTGCTGCGGCGGCATCGTCGGCATGGGCGAGTCGCGCCGGGTGCGCGCCGGTCTGATTCTGGAGCTGGCGAATCTCGATCCGCAGCCGGAATCGGTGCCGATCAACATGCTGGTGAAAGTGGCGGGTACGCCGTTGGCGCAAGTGGTCGAGCAAAGCGGCGAGGGTGATAAAAGCCTCGATCCTTTCGAGTTTGTCCGCACCATCGCGGTGGCGCGCATCACCATGCCGGCCTCGCATGTTCGTTTGTCCGCCGGACGCCAGGAACTGGGCGAAAGCGTGCAGGCGCTTTGTTTCCTGGCCGGGGCCAATTCGATTTTTTACGGCGACAAACTGCTCACTACCGGCAACCCGGATGTCAGCGCTGACGAAGCCTTGTTCGCCAAGCTGGGCCTGACAACCGAGCCGGTCCAGGGGCGGCGCTGCGCGGGGCATTAATAAACAGTACGTAGGGTGCGCCATGCGCACCGTTCCGCGATAAACACGGTGCGCATGGCGCACCCTACCCAGTGCTGCTGCAACGAATGTCGCCTGACCAACTCCCCTCCGCCTTGTCCGAACTCGACGCACTAGCCCTGCGCCGGGTGCGCCGCGTCCTGGACGGTCCGCAAGGCGTGCGGGTGACGCTGGACGGCAAGTCGTATCTGTCTTTCTCCAGCAACGATTACCTCGGCCTCGCCAATCACCCGGAAATCGCAGCCGCTGCCCAGCATGCGGCAGCTCGCTATGGCGTCGGCGCGGGGGCGGCGCATCTGCTTACCGGGCATCATCGTTTGCATCACGAACTCGAAGCGGAACTTGCCGAGTTCGTCGGCCTGCCCGCCGCGTTACTGTTCTCGACCGGCTACATGGCCAGCCTGGGCGTGCTGCCGGCGTTGCTGGATCGGCATGGCGAAGTGTTCGAGGACAAGCTCAACCACGCCTCGCTGGTGGATGCCGCATTGCTGTCGCGCGCCAAACTGACGCGCTATCCGCATCTCGATCTGGCCGTGTTGGAACAGCGCTTGGCTGCAAGCACGGCGCAGGTGAAGCTGATCGCCAGCGATACGGTGTTCAGCATGGACGGCGACCTGGCGCCGCTGGCGGAGTTGCTGGCCTTGGCGCGGCGCTACGATGCCTGGCTTTATCTCGATGATGCGCATGGCTTTGGTGTGCTGGGTGAGCGGGGGCAGGGTGCTTTGGCGTTGCTCGCCGGGTTGTCGAATACGCCGAACGCTGTTTTGTCCGATAGCCGCCTTATTTATCTCGCCACCTTGGGCAAGGCCGCCGGTGTTGCCGGCGCTTTTGTCGCGGGTTCGGCTGATTTGGTCGAGTGGCTGGTCAACAAGGCGCGCACTTATGTCTACACCACGGCGCAACCGCCTCTATTGGCGGCGGCGGTGAGTGCGAGTTTGAAAGTGATCGCCGCCGATGCCTGGCGGCGCGAGCATCTGAGTGTTTTGACCGCACGCCTGAAAACCGGTCTGGCTGGCTTGCCCTGGCCGCTGATGGCTTCCGATACACCGATTCAGCCGCTGTTGGTCGGCGGCAATGCGGAGGCGTTGCGTCTGGCCGAGGGCTTGCGCGCGCGCGGCATTCTGCTTCCCGCCATTCGCCCGCCAACGGTGCCGTCAGGCGAGGCGCGCTTACGAATTTCTCTTTCCGCCGCGCATAGCCTGGCGGATGTCGATGAACTGGTCGATGCGTTAAGGGCGTTGCATGGCTGAAGCACCCTTGGTCTATCTGCATGGCTGGGGTTTGCACGGCGGCATCTGGTCCGAAACCGCCGCGCTGATACCGGGTTTGACGCCGGATTTGCCCGGCTACGGCGAGGCGCCGAGTACGGCGCCCTACAGCGCCGAGGCGTTGGCGGATGCGCTGGCCGTTACGCTGCCAAACGAGGCCGCCGTGTGCGGTTGGTCGCTCGGCGGCATGGTGGCCTTGGCGCTGGCGGCGCGGCACCCGCACAAGGTCGCACGTTTGGTGTTGGTCGCGACCAATCCGGTGTTTGTACGTCGCCCGGATTGGCAACATGGCCTGGAACCGAATGTGCTGGCCGAATTCGCGCATGCGTTGAGTGGTGATTACAAGGCGACCTTGCTGCGCTTTCTGTCGTTGCAGGCGCGCGGCGGCGATCAGGCGCGTGCGGTGATCGAGCGCCTGCGTGGCGATGTGTTTCTGCGTGGCGAGCCTACTCCGGAAGTGCTCGCCGCCGGCCTGGATTTGCTGCGCGAGGTCGATTTGCGCGGCGTGGTCGCGCAAGTGCGTTGCCCGGTTCTGGTCGTGCATGGCGCTTACGATATGTTGTGCCCGCCAGGGGCTGGGCGCTGGCTGGCGGAACACTTGCCGGATGCGCGTCTGGCGCTGCATGAGCGCGCCGCGCACGCGCCGTTCCTGTCGCACCCCGATTGGTTTGCGGCCGAGTTGAGGGCTTTCTTGCATGGATGAAGGGATGAAGCGTGCGATCAGGTTTTCATTCCAGCGCGCGGCGGACCGCTACGATGAAGCGGCCTTCCTGCAGCAGGAAGTGGCGCGCCGGCTCGACGATCATCTGGATGGCGTCAGGATTTCGCCGCAGCGCATTCTGGATGCGGGCTGCGGCACCGGCTTCGGCACCAGCCTGCTGCGCACGCGTTATCCCCGGGCTGACGTTGTCGGGCTCGATCTGGCGGAAGCCATGTTGCATCAGGCTGCCGCACGCCAGCGCGGCAGCGTCTGGGAGAAATTGCGCGCCCGTTTGATGCCCCATGTGCCGCATTTCTCATCGCTCTGCGGCGATATGGAGCAGTTGCCGCTGGCGCGGGCCAGTTTCGATATGGCCTGGTCCAGCCTGGCCTTGCAATGGGTGGGCGATCTGTCGGCCAGTTTCAAGGAAATGCACCGCGTGTTGCAGCCGGGCGGGTTGTTCATCTTTGCCAGCTTCGGACCGGATACCTTGCAGGAATTGCGCGCGGCTTCGGCTGGTGTCGATGGCCATCAACACGTCAACCGCTTCATCGACATGCACGATGTGGGCGATGCGCTGGTGCATGCCGGTTTCAGTAATCCGGTCATGGAAATGGAGCGGATCACGCTGACTTACGCCGATCTGCCGGCGCTGTTGCGCGATCTCAAGGCGATCGGTGCGCACACCGTGCTGGAAGGACGGCGCGAAGGCCTGATGGGCAAAGCGGCCTGGCAGAAATTGCTGCTCAACTATGAAGCGTTTCGTCGGGGTGATCGTCTGCCGGCGACTTATGAAGTGGTGTACGGCCATGCCTGGGCCGAACGTGCGCAGAAACTCGAAGACGGGCGCCAGATTATCGAGTTCCGTCGTAATAGCTCCATGCGATGACGCCACACGGGTTTTTCATCACGGGTACCGATACCGGCGTCGGCAAGACGCTGGTCAGCGCGGCGTTGCTGCACGCCTTCGCCAGCCTGGGTTACCGAACTGTCGGCATGAAACCGGTGGCGGCGGGGGCGGAGCAGATCGAGGGCGTCTGGTGCAACGAAGACGTGCTCCAGTTGCAGGCCGCGGCCAATGTGGCGGCTGACCTGGCCTGGGTGAATCCCTATTTGCTGCGTGTGCCGGTCGCGCCTCATATCGCGGCGGATCATCAAGGCGTGACGATTGAACTGCCGCGCATCCGCGATGCTTATGAACATCTGGCCGCACTGGCCGATGTGGTGATCGTCGAGGGTGCGGGCGGCTTCAAAGTGCCCTTGTCGGCGACCCGGGATAGCGCCGATCTGGCCAAATATCTGGGCTTGCCGATCATTCTGGTGGTCGGCATGCGTTTGGGCTGCCTGAATCATGCTTTGCTGACGGCCGAGGCGATTGCTGCGCGAGGTCTAGTGTTGGCAGGCTGGGTGGCTAATCGGCTCGATCCGGAAATGGCGGCCTATGCAGAGAATCTGGCCGCGTTGAGATTGCGTTTGCCGTGTCCGCTGTTAGCAGAATTCCCTTCTACGGAGCATCCCGATGCGCGCGCGATGTCGGCGTTGATCGTCCCCAAGAAGCTGGCGACTTTGCTTGAGGAACGTTAAAGGGGGGACGGGTGGGGGTTGAATGCGTTAGCGGGTAGTCGTCAGGCGTTGATTTGCCACCTGTTTGTCCGAATCTCCCGTTTTTTGTGCGAGTATTGCGCCGTTCAATTGAGACAAGAAACTCTAGTGGAGTGAGATATGGTTTTATCCCGCACCAGCCAATATGCCATTCAGGCCTTGATTTACATCGCGACTCAGCCAGTCGGCGAGCCTGTGCTCAACCGCGATATCGCGAGTCGGCTGAATGTGCCTGCCGCCTATCTGGCCAAAATTCTGCAAAATTTGTGCAAGCACGGCTTGCTCGATTCTTTCCGTGGACGCTTGGGCGGTTTCTGTTTACGCGATGGCATGCATCGCACGACGTTGATGCAGATACTGCTGTTGACCGAAGGGCCGGATTTCACCAAAAGCTGCATTCTGGGCTTGAAGGATTGCTCCGACGCGACAGCTTGCCCGTTGCACTTCCAATGGGTTCCGGTGAAGAAGAAAATTCTTGGAATGCTCAACGAAATGAATCTGGAAGAACTGGCCAAGGCCGTGTTGACGGGTAAATATCGCCTCGCCGATCTGCCTGCCGCAGCATTGCCTGTTTAACGATGGTTTTGCATCGAATTGGGGGCCTGCTTCTGGTGTTGCTGCTGGTTGGCTGCGGCGCGAAAGCCCCCCTGGATGTCAAAGGTACGGATATTACGAATTCGGCCGAATTCGAAGCGGCTTCAACGACTGGCGGGCGTCGCCTGGCATTGACCGATCACAATGGCCGCCCGGTTACCCTCGCTTCGTTCAAAGGCAAGTTGGTGGTGCTGTTTTTTGGCTATACGCATTGTCCGGATGTGTGCCCGACCACCCTTTCCGATATGGCTCAGGCGTTGAAGCTGCTGCACACCGAAGACGCGGGGAAAGTTCAGGTCTTGTTTGTTTCGGTCGATCCGGAGCGAGATACGCCGGAAATGCTGAAGGCCTATGTGCCGTATTTCCAGCCTGATTTTCTCGGTTTGTACGGGACGCCAGAACAAGTCGCACGAGCGTCTCGGGAATTCAAAGTGGTGTATCGAAAACATGTGGAGCCCGGCGCGACCGATTATCTGATCGATCACTCGGCCGGCAGTTATGTGCTGGACGCAACTGGGCGTTTGCGCCTCTATCTGCCTTTTAAACTGCCGCCGGCCGATATCGCGCATGACCTCGCCACCTTGTTGAGGGCGGGTTGATGTGGTGTGTAATCTTGCGGGAGGCGGGGGTGCGCACTATACTCCGCCGTCTTTTTCGCCGGCTGTTCGGCGCTGATCTAACCCATCGGGATCGTTCCGGTGCGGCGGTAACTTAGGAGGCTTTATGTCTGCAACCAGCGTGGCTGCGACCGAGCAGTACGACTACGACATCATCAAGAAATTTTCCGTCATGGCCATCGTTTGGGCTGTGGTAGGGATGTTTGTGGGGGTGTATATCGCCTCGGAACTGGCTTGGCCGTTTCTTAATTTCGATAGTCCGTACATCTCCTTTGGACGTTTCCGGCCTGTGCATACCGGGGCGGTGATATTTGGTTTTGGCGGTTCGGCGTTGTTTGCGACTTCTTACTACGTGGTGCAGCGCACTTGCCAGACTCGATTGTTCGCACCGGGGTTGGCGGCCTTCACTTTCTGGGGTTGGCAGGCGGTCATCGTCCTGGCCGCGCTGTCCTACGTGACCGGCTTCAGCCAGGGGCGCGAGTACGCCGAGATGGAATGGCCGATCGATCTGCTCATCCTGTTCGTCTGGGTGGCTTACGGGGCGGTGTTCATCGGCACCTTGATGCAGCGCAAGCAGCCGCACATCTACGTGGCGAACTGGTTCTACCTGTCGTTCATTCTGGTGACTGCGTTGTTGCATACCTTCAACAACATCGCCGTGCCGGTCGATCTGTTCAGCTTGAAGTCCTACAGCTTGTTCTCGGGCGCGCAGGATGCGATGACGCAATGGTGGTACGGCCACAATGCGGTGGGTTTCTTCCTGACCTCCGCCTTCCTGGGGATGATGTATTACTTCGTGCCCAAGCATGCGGGCCGTCCGGTGTATTCCTACCGTCTGTCCATCGTTCACTTCTGGGCGCTGTCGTTCATGTACATGTGGGTCGGTACCCATCACCTGCACTGGACCGCGCTGCCGGACTGGGCTTCGACGCTGGGCGCTACGTTCTCCATCATGCTGCTGCTGCCTTCCTGGGGGGGCATGATCAACGGCATCATGACGTTGTCCGGCGCCTGGGATAAGTTGCGCACGGACCCGATCATGCGTTTCATGATCGTCGCGCTGTCGTTCTACGGCATGTCTACCTTTGAAGGCCCGCTGATGTCGCTGAAGGATGTCAATGCGCTGTCCCACTACACTGACTGGACTGTCGGTCATGTGCACTCCGGCGCGTTGGGCTGGGTTGCGATGATCGCCTTCGGTTCGCTGTATCACATGATTCCGAAGCTCTGGAACACCCAGATGTACAGCGTGAAACTGATCAATGCCCACTTCTGGTTGGCGACCATCGGTACGCTGCTTTACATCACCGCGATGTGGATTTCGGGTATTTCTCAAGGTCTGATGTGGCGCGCATTCGACGACTTCGGCAACCTGCAGTACTCCTTCGTCGAATCTGTCGCCGCGATGCACCCGTTCTATGCCATGCGCGCCATTGGCGGCCTATTTTTCCTGACCGGAATGTCGCTCATGGCTTACAACGTCTACAAGACTATTCGCCAGGGTGTGCGCGATGCCGAATCGGCTCAGGCGTACTCCGCGGCTGCGACGGCATAAGACGAAAAGAGGTCAGGACATGTTCAAGAATTTCAAACACGAGAAAATCGAAACCAATGCCGGCTTGCTGTTGGTGTTGACCATGATCGCGGTCAGCATCGGCGGTCTGGTGGAGATCGCGCCGTTGTTCTTCCTCAAGGACACCATGGAAAACGTGGCTGGCGTGCGCCCCTATACGCCGCTGGAGTCGCGTGGGCGCGATATCTATATCCGTGAGGGCTGTTATACCTGCCACTCGCAGATGATTCGTCCGTTCCGTGATGAACAACTGCGCTACGGGCATTACTCATTGGCGGCTGAATCCAAGTATGACCATCCGTTCCAGTGGGGGTCGAAGCGTACCGGTCCCGATCTGGCGCGGGTCGGTGGCAAGTATTCCAACGAATGGCATGTTCAGCACTTGATCAAGCCCGTTTCGGTGGTGCCGGAATCGGTGATGCCCAATTACCTCTGGCTGCAGGAAACCAAGCTGGATGTTTCCGATGTCGGCGATCGCATGAGAGCGCTGCGCGTGACGGGCGTGCCTTATTCCGCCAATGGCGAAGAATATCAGCGCAACGTCAAGCAGTTCGGTGAGGCGGTGGCGAAGACCTTGCACATTCCTGATGCGCTGAGCAATCTGGTCGCACAGGCTCAGGAAGGTAATTTCGATGGTGATCGCTCAAGTGTTTCCGAAATGGATGCCATGGTCGCTTATCTGCAGGTGCTGGGCACCATGGTCGATTTCAGCAAGATCAAACCTGAAGATCTGGTGAAGTTCCGCTGATGGATTGGTTTGCACACGCAGAAAATACCAAGCCGCTTGGACTGCTGATTTTTTTTGTCACCTTTTGCCTGATAGTGCTTTGGGTGTACGGCAGTCGGAAGCGGAGTGAAAAGTTGGAAGAGCACAAGAACATTCCGTTTCTTGACGATGAAGACGAAGTGAAGGACAAGTCCAATGGCTGACAACCCTCATCATGGCCAAACGCAATCCGCAGGCGCCCAAACTACCGGTCACGTGTGGGATGGCGATCTTCAGGAATTGAATAATCCACTTCCGGCCTGGTGGACCTATACGTTTTACGCAACCATGGTTTTTGCCCTGGTCTACTGGGTGATTTATCCCTCCTGGCCTATCGGTAAAGGTTTCTTGCCGGGTATGAGCACGATTACCTACCTGAATGCCGACGGCAAAGAAGAGTCTTGGCATTGGAATACCCGGGCCAAGCTTCTGAAGGAAAGCCAGGACGCAGTGATTGCGCAGAAACCCTATTACGACAAGGTCGCTGGTTTGCCCTATGAGCAGATTGGCAAAGACCCGGAGTTGAGCAGCTTCGTATTGTCGGCGGGCAAGGCGGTTTTTTCCGATAACTGTGCGGGCTGCCATCAGGCTGGCGGTCAAGGAAAAGTTGGCTTGTTCCCTAACCTGGTTGACGATGACTGGTTGCATGGCGGCGGCTTTGACAAGATCAACCAGACCATCAGCAAAGGGCGTCGTGGCTATATGCCCCCGTTTGGCGAAGCCCTGGATCAGGCGCAGGTCGATGAATTGGCGCAGTATGTTTTCTCGCTTTCCGGTGGCAAGGCTGACCCGGTAAAAGCGGGTAAAGGCAAGGAACTGTTCCATTCGCAGACCGGTGCCTGTTACTACTGCCATGGTGACGATGCGAAGGGACGCCAGGTTATCGGTTCGGCTAATCTGACTGACAAGGTCTGGTTGTGGGCCGATGTGCCAGGTTTGGCGGATGATGCCGCCAAGATTGGCGCAATCAAGAAGGTCATTGCCGGTGGATTGGACAAGGGCGTCATGCCTGCCTGGGAAAGTCGGTTGAATGCCGAGCAGATCAAGCTGTTGACGGTTTATGTGCATGAACTGGGTGGCGGCAAGTAACCCACACTGATCGGGGCGCAGGCGAAATCGTCAACGCCTTGGTAAGCAATGCCCTCCAACCTGGTTGGTGATAACCCCGGCAAGCCGGGGTTTTTCTTTCCTGATTAGCAAGCTGCCTCAGTTAAGCGCCGCCAGCCGATAAGGCAGTTTGAGTGTGGAGGCGGCAAGGGATTGCCGCCCTACAGCGATGCCACTTTATCCGTAGGTCGGCAATCCTTTGCCGACTATCCTTCTTGCGGCGGGGGTTTGCCGCCTGATTTCCATGCCGACTGAGGCAGCTTGCTAATCAGGTTTTCTTTTGTGTATGCGGGCAAATTCGTTATGGAAACGGCTTTGCTGAGCAGTCTTGCAGGTGATCGTGTGGGCAAACAACAAGCGGGTAATGAACTTTATTTCAAACGGACTCCCATCGCCCCGCGGTCAGTTCAGGGGGCGTTCCGTCGCTTCAAATCGGCGGTCCTCTGGCTGGGCTTTGTGGTGTATTTCCTGTTGCCCTGGTTGCCCTGGTCGCGGCCAGATGCGCCGTCGCAGGCGGTCATGTTCGATATCCCCGGACGCCGCTATTACCTGTTCGATCTGACGGTATTCCCGCAGGATATTTTCTGGTTGGCCATGCTGTTGTTCATGGCGGCCGTTCTGCTTTTCTTCGCTACGGCGTTGGTGGGGCGGGCTTTTTGCGGATATTTCTGTTTCCAGACTTTATGGACTGATGCCTTCATCTGGCTGGAATACTTTATCCAGGGTGAGCGGCCGAACCGCTTGCGTCTAGCCAGAGAGCCCTGGAGTCATCGTGAGAAGCTGCTCAAGGTGGGCGGTACCAGACTGGTTTGGGGCGTTTTGTCCTTTTGGACCGCCTTCACGTTTGTTCTCTATTTCGCGTATGCGCCGGAAATGCTGGGTAGTTTCATCGGGGGCGAGGCTGCGGCAGCCGCCTACATCACCACGTTGGCTCTAACCCTGACGACCTATTTCTCGGCGGGGGTGCTGCGTGAGCATGTCTGCACATTCATTTGTCCATACGGACGTTTTCAGAGTGTCATGTATGACGCTGAAACCCTGGCGGTGCACTACGACCAGCGGCGCGGAGAAGGGCGGAGCGGGAGGGTTGCTGCACGCACAGGAATGCGTTCGAATCAGGAAAGAGTTGACCAGGGGCACGGCGACTGCGTCGACTGCAAACTGTGTGTCCAGGTTTGTCCGGTCGGCATCGATATTCGAGATGGCCTGCAATACAAGTGCATCTCCTGCGGTCTTTGTGTTGATGCCTGCAACACGATCATGGACAAGATGGGTTGGGCGCGCGGCCTGGTTCGCTACGATTCCGAGGTGAATCTTTCCAGGCCCGTCCCCGAGCCGGTGAAGTTGCACTGGAAGAGCCTCAAGGTGCTCGGTTATGGCATTTCGCTGGTGCTCATGACGGCCTATCTGATCTACGACATGGGGCATCGCAACAGCTTCGAGCACAGCATCCAGCAAATTCGACAGCCGCTGTTCGTTACGTTATCGGATGGATCGATTCGTAACCGTTATCAGATCCGCCTCACCAATATTTCCGGCGCCGAAGAGCGTTACGGCATCACGTCGCGCGGACTTCCCGAAGGCGCGCTTGATCTGGGGAATTTCCACGAGGTCAGCATCAAGAATGGCAAGAGCGTAATCATTCAGGCCAGTGTCAAGCTGGATCCGATTCGTGCGAATCAAATCCATGACTTTGAATTTGTGATCCGGACCGGCTCTGGTGTAACCGTTGTCGATCCTGTGCACTTTTTTACCAAGCACTAAGTGGAGTCGGTATGAATTTGTTTGTCTCGATATTTGGCGGCATGTTGCTTACCGTCATCGTGTTTGGTGTGATGAGAGTCGTCAAATTATCAAATTTCTGGGCTGCGGTAGTCGCTGCGGGGTTGCCCAGCTTTGCTTATATGGCTTACTCCGCAGCGAACTGGCCTGGCCTGGATGTCCTGACGATGCATGTCGTTGCCTATCCGACGGTCGCGCTTTTGTTGTTTCAAATTGGCGGCGCCAAGGATGGCCCTTACGAAAAAGTGCACTGGGCGCCCAAGTTGATAATCGGATTTTTCGTGATCATCACGATGATTCTGGGTGGCTTCGTATACATCGCGGGAAAAGGTGTTCCACCCTCGGTTGCGCAGTGGTTATTGCCCAACATTGCAGGCAAGACTGTGCATACCGGCTTTGCTGGCGTGGTCGCGCATGGCGGCGAAGCCAGCAAGAGTATCGCTCACCATAGAAACATGGAGAGCAAGCTCGACAAGCTGGGCTGGCGCGTCGAGGTTATCGGGCTGGATGCGCTACGAACTGGTTATCCTGGCGATGTGCGAGTCGTGGTCAGCAACAGGCAGGGGCAGTCAGTGTCGGCTGTCCAGGTCAGCATAGGACTCGGGCGTCCGGGGCAGCCGGTGCAAAGCCGGTTTCCGTTATTACCCGCCAACGATGGCAGTTACCAAACCAGAATTCTGTTGCCTGCTTCAGGTGAATGGCTGACGGTGCTGACACTTGAAAGCGGCAGTGAGCGAATCGTGTTCGATCGCGTGCTGGGAAGGGAGTGATTTGCATGCTGCCGTCCAGCCATGAGGTCTTCTGGCAACTGACGATGCCAAAGTCCGACAGGCTGTCATCTGAAACGGGATAAATTCGTATATAATCAGCCAGTTTTCCATGGGCTTCGGCCCATTTTTTATTTCGTATTATGGATATCCAGACACTGATCGAACCAACCTTGACGGGCATGGGCTACGAGCTGGTCGCGTTGGAGCGCGCCGGCGGCGGATTGCTGCGCCTTTACATCGACAAGCCGGAAGGCATTGTTGTTGAAGATTGCGCACGCGTGAGTAATCAGTTGACGCAGATATTCCTGGTGGAAAACGTCGATTACGAGCGTCTTGAAGTTTCGTCCCCAGGCATGGACCGGCCCTTGGTCAAGGCGGCTGATTTTGACCGTTTCGCCGGTGATCGCGCCAATGTGCGGTTACATGCGCCGCTTGAAGGGCGCAAGCGGTTCGCTGGTGTGTTGCGCGGGGTTGTGGATGGCGTGCTGCAATTGGAGGTGGATGGCGTAATGGTCGCGATACCGCTTGCCGAGGTGGATTCGGCCCGTCTTGCGCCAGAGTTCAAGACGCCAGCTAAAAAACCGGTGAGTGGCAAAAAATGAATGCCGATAGAGCATCCGATGTGATTCGCCTCGTGTGCCGGTTTGCACGAATTGAGAGAGGTTCAACCATGGAAATGACCCGGAGGAAGCAATGAGTCGGGAAGTCTTGATGCTGGCGGATGCGTTGGCGCGTGAAAAGAATGTGGCGCCGGAGGTTGTTTTTGATGCCTTGGAGTCAGCGCTGGCTCACGCCACCAAGAAGCGTTTTTCAGAAGATGCCGATGTGCGTGTGGAGATCGATCACAAGACGGGTGAGTACCACGCTTTCCGTTGCTGGGAAGTTCTGCCTGATGAGGCTGGGTTAGAGAACCCGGATCAGCAATATCTGCTGTTCGAGGCGCGGGAAATCGATCCGGATATCTCGGTGGGAGAGTTCATCGAAGAGCAGATCGAGGCCGTGGACTTTGGTCGTATCGGTGCGCAGGCTGCCAAGCAGGTCATTCTGCAGAAAATTCGCGACGCAGAGCGCGAACAGGTGCTGAACGATTTCCTCGCCCGTAGCGATGCGCTGGTTTCCGGTACGGTCAAGCGTATGGAACGCGGTAGTGCGGTGATCGAGTCGGGTCGTATCGAGGGTCGTCTCGAAAAAGATCAGATGATCCCGAAAGAGAATCTGCGTATCGGCGACCGTGTGCGCGCTTATCTGCTGCGTGCCGAACGCGGCGGACGTGGGCCGCAATTGATGCTTTCGCGCACGGCGCCGCAGTTCATCATGGAGCTGTTTCGCCTCGAAGTGCCGGAGGTTGAAGAGGGCATCGTCGAAATCAAGGCGGCTGCACGCGACCCGGGCATCCGCGCGAAGATCGCGGTGAAATCCAACGATCCCCGCGTCGATCCGCAGGGCACCTGTATTGGTGTGCGCGGTTCACGCGTCACTGCGGTGACCAATGAACTCAATGGCGAGCGGGTCGATATCGTGTTGTGGTCTTCCGATCCTGCCCAGTTCGTGATCAACGCCTTGTCGCCCGCTGTGGTGGCCAGCATCATCGTTGACGAGGACAGGCATGCGATGGACGTCGCGGTCGAGCCGGAGCAGGTGGAAGTCGCCATCGGCCGCTATGGACAGAATGTGCGTTTGGCCTCGGAACTATGCGGTTGGGATATCAACATCCTGTCCGTTGAGGAAGCCGAGCAGAAGCATGAGCAGGAAGCCTCCGGGCTGCTCGAAATGTTCATGGCCAAGCTGGATGTCGATGAGGATGTCGCGCAGGTTCTGGTGGAAGAGGGCTTTTCCAGTCTTGAAGAGGTGGCCTATGTGCCGCTGGCCGAAATGTTGGAGATCGAGGCCTTCGGCGAGGAAACCGTCAATGAGCTGCGTTCGCGGGCTCGCGATGCCCTGCTGACGGACGCCATCGTGCGTGAAGAGGTCGTCGAAAGTGCGGCCGCTGATCTGATGAGCGTGGACGGTATGGACGAAGAGACTGCTGCTGCACTCACCGCCCAAGGCATTTGTAACGCCAAGGATCTGGCCGATCTGGCCGCCGATGAGCTGGTTGAGCTTGTCGGCATGGACGATGAGCGGGCCAAGGCGCTCATCATGACAGCGCGTGCGCCAATACTGGCGGGGGCCTGACGAGGAAAAGCATGAACGTTGAACAGTTCGCAAGTGAACTCAAGGTTGATCCTGCACTGCTGGTTAAGCAGTTGCAGGCGGCTGGAGTAACCGTTAAAGGCGCCGGTGATGCGCTGAGTGATGCCGATAAGTCCTTGTTGCTGGATTACCTGCGCGGTAAGCATGGTGCGCAAGAGCCGAAGACCAAGATCACCTTGACTCGCAAGCAGTCCAGCGAAATCAAGACTGCGGATAGCTCTGGGCGTACCCGGACAGTGCAGGTTGAGACACGCAAGAGGCGTGTGTTGATCAAGCGCGAAGGGGGCAGTCATGAAGTTGCGCAACATGAAGCGGCGGCGTCTGAGGCGGTAGCGTCGGAAGTCACGCTGCCGGAAGAAATTCCAGCTACATCGGAGGCGCCGCACGCCGAGATGACTGAAGCCGTGGTGGAAAGTCATGTGCAAGCGGCTGAGGCGCCTGTCGAAGCTGCGGCCGAAGCCGTGGTTGAAGCACAGATCGAGGTGCAGGTCGAGGCGCAGGTCGAGGCGCCCGTCCCGACGCCCGTTGAGGCAGAGCCCGTTGTGACCGAGCCGGAGACGGTCGATACGTCTCCGGTGGCATCGCCGGCCATGGCCGCAGAATCTGACGTGGTTGTGGTGGAAGCCGTGGCGCCTGCACCTGCAGCGCCTGGTGTGCGACCCTCGATTCTGAGTCCTGCCGAGCGCCAGGTGCGTGAGCAGGAAGCCAAGCGGCATGCTGCCTTGCGCGCAATTCAGGAAGCTGAACATAAGGCCAAGCAAGATCGAGAGGTCGCGCGGCGGCGCGCGGAAGAGGCGGCCAAGATTGCGAAAGATGCGCCGCCTGAAGCCAAGCCGCCTGAAGTCAAGTCGGCCGAGGTCAAGCCGGCCGAGGTGCGTCCCAGCGTCAAGCCCAGTGTCAAGCCGAAAGCGGATAAGACTGTCGCCAAGAAAGGCAAGGATGAGCCGGTTGCCGGCAAACGTCCAGGCCTCAAGACGCGCGGCGGAACCGATGGCGGAGATGGCTGGCGCACAAAGCGGGGGCGTCATAAATCCGATCATGAGCATGTTCAGCAAGCGCCGGCTGAAGCCGTGGTGCGTGAAGTGCTGGTGCCTGAAACCATCAGCGTCGCCGATCTCGCTCACAAGATGTCGGTGAAAGCGGCGGAGGTCATCAAGGCGCTCATGAAGATGGGCTCCATGGTCACCATCAACCAGGTTCTGGATCAGGATACTGCGATGATTCTGGTCGAGGAATTGGGCCATATCGCCAAACCCGCACCGATCGATACGCCGGAGTCCTATCTGGAAGAGAGTGGCGAGCAGGTGGAAGCCGTACTGCTGCCGCGCGCACCGGTTGTTACTGTGATGGGCCACGTCGACCACGGTAAAACGTCGCTGCTCGACTGCATCCGTCGGGCCAAGGTTGCAGCCGGTGAAGCGGGCGGCATCACCCAGCACATTGGCGCTTACCACGTGGAAACCGCCAAAGGCATGGTGACTTTCCTGGATACCCCGGGCCACGAAGCATTTACTGCCATGCGAGCGCGCGGCGCCAAGGCGACCGACCTGGTGATTCTGGTGGTTGCTGCGGATGATGGCGTGATGCCGCAAACCCGTGAAGCGATCCACCATGCCAAAGCTGCCAAGGTGCCCATCATCGTGGCCGTGAACAAGGTCGATAAGCCGGAAGCCAATCCGGAAAAAATCCGCCAGGAAGTCTCCGTTGAAGGCGTGGTTCCTGAAGCTTGGGGCGGTGACGCGATGTTCGTGGACGTGTCCGCGAAAACCGGAGCGGGTATTGACGCACTGCTGGACGCTATTCTGTTGCAGGCCGAAGTGCTGGAACTGAGAGCGCCTGTCGATGCGCCCGCAAAAGGCGTGGTGATCGAATCCCGCCTCGACAAGGGGCGCGGTCCGGTTGCCACCATCCTGGTGCAGTCCGGCACCCTCAAGCGCGGTGATGTGGTGCTGGCGGGTTCTGCCTTTGGCCGCGTGCGCGCCATGCTGGATGAAACCGGCAAAGCAGTCGATTCTGCCGGCCCGGCGATTCCGGTTGAAATTCAGGGTCTATCCGATGTGCCGGGTGCTGGCGAAGATGTGCTGGTATTGCCGAATGAACGCAAGGCGCGAGAAATCGCCTTGTTCCGCCAAGGCAAGTTCCGTGACGTCACCCTGGCTCGCAAGCAGGCCGCGAAGATGGAAAATATCTTCGAAAAGATGGGCGAGGGCGAGGCCAAATCCATGGCGATCATCCTCAAGGCCGATATGCAAGGTTCTTACGAGGGCCTGGCCCATGCCTTGCAAAAACTGTCTACCAACGAAGTCAAGGTCAACCTCATCCATTCGGCGGTGGGCGCCATTTCCGAGTCGGATGTCAACCTGGCCATTGCTTCCGGCGCGGTGATCATCGGCTTCAACGTGCGGGCCGACGCTCAAGCGCGCAAGTTGGCGCAATCGGCCGATGTGGATCTGCGCTACTACAACATCATTTACGAAGCCGTCGATGATGTGAAAGCGGCGCTGGGCGGCATGCTTTCGCCGGACAAGAAGGAAGTTGCGCTGGGTCTGGCGGAGATTCGCCAGGTGTTCCGTATCACCAAGGTCGGTGCGGTGGCGGGCTGTTATGTGCTGGAAGGCGTGCTGAAACGTTCCGCTCGTGTGCGGGTGTTGCGTGACAACGTCGTGGTGCATGACGGTGAGCTGGATTCTCTGAAGCGTTTCAAAGATGACGTGCGCGAAGCCAAGGCTGGTTTCGAATGCGGTTTGAATCTGAAAAATTTCAACGAAATTCAGGAAGGCGACCAACTCGAATGCTACGAAGTGGTCGAAGTGGCTCGCACGCTGTAATGGCGAGTTGTCCCTGATCGATACGGCGGATGTCGCAAGCGTCCGCCGTCTCCTTGTCGTAGCACTACGTTGCAGGCCATCCTTTCTTTGCCAATCCACCGCGTCAACCTAGCTTTCAGGCATGTCCAATAACAATCCTCGCTCTCGCCGTGTTGCCGAACAGATCCTTCAGGAACTGGCCGATATTCTGATGCGTGAGATGAAAGATCCCCGCGTCGTCGGGGTGTCGTTTACCGCAGTCGATGTGACCTCCGATCTGGAGCACGCGAAAGTCTGGTTCACGACCTTCAATCCGGATCATCAATCCGCGCTTAAAGGCCTGGCCAGCGCTGCCGGCTTCCTGCGCAGCGAACTCGCCAAGCGCATGAGTATTCGTACTGTGCCCAAGCTCAACTTCCACCATGACGAATCGGTGGAACGCGGCGCATACCTGTCTCACCTGATCGACCAGGCGGTGGCAGAGGACCGACTCCGCCCGCACGACACGACCGAAGTCGATACAGAAGACCGCGGCCCCGATGAAGCGCAAGGTTGACGGCGTCCTGCTGCTGGACAAACCGGTCGGCCTGAGTTCCAACATTGCGTTGCAGAAGGCGAAACGTCTGTACCGGGCGGAAAAGGCGGGGCATACCGGCACGCTCGATCCCTTTGCTACGGGTTTGTTGCCGCTCTGTCTGGGCGAAGCCACCAAGTTCTCGCAATTTCTGCTCGCAGCCGACAAGAAATACCTGGCGGTGGTCAAACTCGGCGTGCGCACCAGCAGCGGCGATCCGGAAGGCGATGTAATCGCGCAGCGCCCGGTCAATGTCGGCCAAGCCGATCTGCTTGCCGCCTTGACAGGTTTCATGGGCGAGATCGAACAAATTCCGCCGATGCACTCGGCGCTGAAACATGCCGGCCGGCCGCTTTACGAGTACGCGCGTAAGGGCATCGAGATCGAACGCAAGGCGCGCCGCGTGACGGTGCATGAGCTCGTGGTTGAATCTTTTGTTGGCGATGTGTGCACCTTGCGGGTGCATTGCGGCAAAGGGTTCTATGTGCGCGCACTGGCCGATGAATTGGGTGAAGTGCTCGGCTGTGGCGCGCATCTCGATGGTTTGCGACGCACTGGCGTGGGTCCGTTTCAGATTGAACAGGCGCAGTCGCTTGAAGGCTTGGCGGAACTGGATGAAGCGCAGCGCGATGGTTGCCTTCTGCCGGCGGACATCCTTGCCCAGGCGTTGGAACAACTGCGGCTGGATATCGAAGCGGCCTGGCAAATTTGTCATGGCCAAGCGATTTGGCTGCCGCGCCTGACTATAGGCCGGCAATTCCGGCTTTATGCGCCGGATGGCCGCTTTCTAGGCGTTGGCGAAGTCAATCAGGACGGCAAGGTGGCGCCCAAACGTTTGGTCGTCACCTGATTTACCCCCATGAATTACAGCGGAGTCGTTGCCGCTTCAGCGGCTTACAAATCCGGCGTATCCCATGAATTACTTGAGAAAATTAACCCCGCGCGATTAAAATACGCGTTTTTCGTTGGAGTACCCCAAATGGCTATTACCACTACCCAGAAGGCCCAGATCGTCCAGGATTACCAGCGCGCTGTCGCCGACACGGGTTCCCCGGAAGTTCAGGTCGCCCTGCTTACCGCTCGCATCAATGATTTGACTGGTCATTTCAAGGCCCATGCCAAAGATCACCACTCCCGTCGTGGTCTGCTCAAGATGGTGAGCAGCCGCCGCAGCCTGCTCAACTATCTCAAGCGTGAAAGCGCCGAAAGCTACACCAAGCTGATTCAGCGCCTGGGCCTACGTAAGTAATTTACGTAAATCAGTTGCGTAAGCAATCGACCCGCATGGGTCCATGTAATTCATCGCGTTAGACAAGCAGCGCGGTATCCGTAAGCAGACAGATGAGAAAGAGAGCAGCGTGAATCCGGTCAAGAAAGCATTCCAGTATGGACGTCATACAGTCACCCTGGAGACGGGCGAAATCGCTCGCCAGGCCACCGGTGCGGTCATTGTAAATATGGACGACACCGTGGTGCTGGTTACCGTGGTGGCGAAAAATGAGGTCAAGCCCGGCCAGGATTTCTTTCCGCTGACTGTCGACTACCAGGAAAAGGCTTACGCAGCGGGTCGTATCCCCGGTGGTTTCCTGAAGCGTGAGTCGAACAACTCGACCAAGGAAACCCTGACCAGTCGATTGATCGACCGCCCCATACGTCCGCTGTTTCCGGATAGCTTCTTCAACGAGGTGCAGGTCGTCGCCACGGTGATGTCCGCCAACCCGGAAGTCGATTCCGATATTCCTGCGCTGATCGGCGCTTCCGCCGCGCTGGCGCTGTCGGGCCTGCCGTTCGACGGCCCGGTGGGCGCCGCCCGCGTCGGTTACATCGACGGCCAATACGTGCTCAATCCGACTACGACCGAACTGAAAACCTCCAAGCTGAACCTGGTGGTGGCCGGTACCGAAAGCGCCGTGCTGATGGTGGAATCTGAAGCGGACCAGTTGCCGGAAGATGTGATGCTGGGCGCCGTGGTGTTTGGTCACGAACAGATGCAGATCGCCATCGACGCCATCAATGACCTGGTTGACGAAGCCGGCAAGGATGCATGGGACTGGACCGCGCCGGAAACCGATGCCGTTATGCTGGAGAAGATGAACAGCCTCTGCGCCGACAGCATCTCCGCCGCCTATTCGATCAAGCAGAAACAGGCGCGCACGATTGAAGTCGATGCCATCCGCAACCGCGTCTTCGCTGAGTTGATCACGTCGGCTATGGACACCACCCAGGCCAACGCCATCAAGGATATGTTCCACGCGATTGAAGCCAAGGTGGTGCGTGGCCGCATCCTGGCCGGCGAGCCGCGTATCGACGGTCGCGATACCCGCACCGTGCGCCCCATTACCATCCGCACCGGCGTGCTGCCGCGCGCTCATGGTTCCGCCCTGTTCACCCGTGGCGAGACGCAGGCCATGGTAGTCGCCACCCTGGGCACCGGTCGCGATGAGCAGACTGTGGAAGCACTGACCGGCAACTACAGCGACCACTTCCTGCTGAACTACAACATGCCTCCCTACGCTACCGGCGAAACGGGTCGCATGGGCGCTCCGAAGCGCCGCGAAGTCGGCCACGGTCGTCTGGCAAAACGGGCTCTGGCTGCTTGCATGCCGACCAAGGAAGAGTTCGGCTACACGGTGCGTGTGGTGTCCGAGATCACCGAGTCCAATGGTTCCTCCTCGATGGCCTCCGTCTGTGGCGGCAGCCTGGCGATGATGGACGCGGGCGTGCCGTTGAAGGATCACGTCGCCGGCATCGCCATGGGCCTGATCAAAGATGGCAACCGCTTCGCCGTGCTGACCGATATTCTGGGTGATGAAGATCATTTGGGCGATATGGACTTCAAGGTCGCCGGCACCAAAAACGGTGTCAATGCTTTGCAGATGGACATCAAGATTCAGGGCATCACCAAGGAAATCATGCAGGTCGCCCTGACCCAGGCGCGCGAAGCCCGTCTGCATATCCTCGGCATCATGGAGCAGGCGGAATCCGGTCCTCACGAGATGAGCGCCTACGCACCGCGCATCATCACCATGAAGATCAATCCGGAGAAAATCCGCGATGTGATCGGCAAGGGCGGCGCCGTGATTCGCGCTTTGACCGAAGAGACCGGCGCCCAGATCGACATCGACGAGAGCGGCAACATCAAGATCGCCTGCACCACGACCGAGTCGGGTGAGGCGGCCAAGAAGCGTATCGAGGACATCACTGCGGAAGTTGAAGTCGGTCGCACCTACGACGGCACCGTGCTCAAGATTCTCGACTTTGGCGCCATCGTCAACGTGCTGCCCGGCAAGGATGGACTGCTGCACATTTCCCAAATCGCCCACCAGCGTGTCAATGCGGTGACCGACCACCTCAAGGAAGGTCAGGCGGTGCAGGTCAAGGTGCTGGAGGCCGACGAGAAGGGCCGCATGCGCTTGTCGATGAAAGCGCTGATTGAAGTGCCGGTTCCTCCTGCCGCAGAAATCCCGGTAGAAACTGCCGAGTAAGGCGAAGTACAGAAGCGATGTACAGAAGCGATGTGCAGAATGAAAAAGCGGCCCGCGGGCCGCTTTTTCATTCCAAGTGCTGAATATCAAGCAGCGCCAATCAAGGAACGGAATCCCTGCCACCAGCGCTTGCGGTTCTGTGGCACGGAATGGCTGGGGGTCAGGTCGCAAGGGGGCGTGAGTGACATGACCCAGCCTGGAAGGATGCGATTCTTGCTGGAGCCGCAGGACGTGCCGAGATGGTTGGGGTCGTAGATTTTGATCAAACGCGGGCTATCCAGATTATCGGCATAGACAATGCCGCAATAATCCTCGTGATGTTCCTTGTGCAAGAGCGCGTCGATCTCGCGAATAAAGGCTGCAACGTGCTCGTTGTCGGCGGGGGCGAGGGGGCGGTCTTCGCCGATGGCATAGAGATACCAGCCGGCATCCGCATCCACTTTGGGCCAGAACGCGCTGAGTTGTTGCCATGACAGCAAGCTGTAGAGCATGCCGTTGAAAATGGCATCGAACTCCTCAGCTTCTTGAGTAACAGCGTTCATAAGTGATCCCGCGTACAGGCTAAAATCAGCATTCTACCCGTCGCTAACTAATTGAATAAACGCTTCATTCAAGGATTCTCATGATCAAAGCACTGCTCTTCGATGTGGACGGAACATTGGCGGATACCGAACGGGACGGTCATCGTCCGGCATTCAATGCTGCATTCCAGGAATTCGGGCTGGACTGGAACTGGGATGTAGCGCTCTATGGGCAACTTCTGGCGGTCACTGGCGGCAAGGAGCGGATGAATTACTACGTTGACCATTTCCGCCCGGACTACGTCAAGCCGGCCGACTTCGAGGCAATGGTGGCTGCGTTACATAAGGCTAAAACCGCGCATTACACCCGCATGTTGGCGCAGGGCGGCATCCCGCTGCGTCCTGGTGTGAAGCGTTTGCTCCAGGAGGCGCGCGCCAAGGGTCTGATATTGGGGGTCGCAACCACGACCACGCCGGAAAATGTCACCGAACTGCTACGCCATAGCCTGGCACCGGATGGTCCGGAATGGTTCCAGGTGATTGCAGCCGGAGACATCGTTCCAGCCAAGAAGCCGGCTCCGGATATTTATATCTGGGCCATGCAACAACTCGGGCTGAAGCCGGAGGAATGTCTGGCCTTCGAAGATTCGGAGAACGGTATTCGCGCCTCGCTGGGGGCAAATCTGCGTACTGTCGTCACGATCAATGACTACACCCGCGAGCACGATTTCAGCGGCGCCTTGGCCGTCCTCTCCGATCTGGGCGAGCCGGGCGCGCCTTACGAACGACTCGACCAGGTCGGACGCGGCGAAAAGGGCGTACTGGATTTGGCCCATATCCAGACCTGGTTGGTTTGAGCACGCCTGTTCAGCGCCGGCTTGTTGCATCGCGGCGCTGAATGAACGGCATCAATGTTTCAGAGTCGCTTCCAGCGTGTTTTGCAGCAGCGTTGCGACCGTCATCGGTCCAACACCGCCTGGCACGGGGGTGATCCAGCCGGCTCTCTCCTGCGCAGACTTGAACTCCACATCGCCTGCCAGGCGGCCGTCATCCAAGCGGTTGATGCCGATGTCGATGACGATGGCCCCGGGTTTGATCCAGGCGCCCTGAACCATTTCTGGACGCCCCACTGCTGCCACCACGATATCCGCCTGAGCGACATGGCCAGGCAAATCCACCGTTGCAGAGTGGCAAATTGTCACCGTACAGCCAGCCATGAGCAGTTCCAATGCCATGGGGCGCCCGACATGGTTGGACGCGCCCACAACAACGGCATGTTTGCCGCGCAAGGTCTCCCCTGTGCTGGCCAGCAAATGCATCACGCCATAGGGCGTACATGAGCGTAGCAAGGGGTTGCGCACCGCGAGACGGCCCACGTTGTAAGGATGAAAGCCATCCACATCCTTGCCTGGCAGAATGCGTTCGATCACCGCTTCGGTATCGATGTGGCCGGGCAGCGGCGCCTGAACCAGTATCCCATCGACAGTCGGGTCAAGATTCAACCGATCGATCAACGCCAACAAATCGGATTGAGACGTCGAGATGGGCAGATCGTGGGAAATGGAAATGACGCCCGATTTTTCGCAGGCCAGGCGTTTGTTACGCACATAGATACTGGAAGCAGGGTCGCCGCCGAGCAGAATGACCGCAAGCCCCGGCGCGCGAAGTCCGGACGCTAGTCGTGCGTCCACCTGGCGTTTGATATCGTTAAGCAAGTTGTCGGCAAGAGATTTGCCATCAATTAAGCGGGCGGTCATGGCGAGAAGGGTTGAGAAATAAAGCCAGTAATTCTAGCGAATGGACGCCCGGCAGCGTTGCTTTTTCCCCTCTGCACGGTTATATTTCTGCGCCTTCGGGGTGTAGCGCAGCCCGGTAGCGCGCTTGCTTTGGGAGCAAGATGTCGGAGGTTCGAATCCTCTCACCCCGACCAAATAGTTCCCGGCTATGAAATTCCGAATGCCCGCGGGAAACTGCCCGTAGCTCAATTGGATAGAGCACCAGCCTTCTAAGCTGGGGGTTACAGGTTCGATCCCTGTCGGGCAGACCAGTCAGTGGCGGTGGTAGCTCAGTTGGTAGAGCACCGGATTGTGATTCCGGTGGTCGTGGGTTCGAAACCCATCCATCGCCCCAAAGAATCAACGAGTCAGGCCACTTTTCGGAGTGGCCTTTTTCGTTTCCGGGGTACTGCCAGAAAATAAGCCGCGGCAACTGCCCAGGTTACCCAAGGGCATCCTATGAGTCTTGCAACCCGAATTCACTGGCGATCAAACGCAGCCAGGTTTCCAGACGGTCGTCGCTGAGCTGTTTCTGGTTGTCCTGATCCAGCACCAGGCCGACAAATTCGCCGTCCTCTTCCGCCTTCGATGCGATGAAGTCGTAGCCGTCGCTCGGCCAGAAGCCGACCACGCGGGCGCCGCGCGCGCTGACGAACTCATACAACATGCCGAGCGCATCGACGAAGTTCTCGGCGTATTTCTCCTGATCGCCCAGGCCATACAGCGCGACGGTCTTGCCGGTGAAATCGACATCCTTCAGTTGCGGCAGGAACTCGGCCCAACTCGACTGCTGGCAATCGGTATCGAGGCCGGGCAGATCGCCCTCGCCCAGCGTCGGCGTGCCGAGGATCAGGTAGTCGTAACTGGCCACCAGTTCCGGTGTGGCCTTGTTGACGTTGAGCGCCGCAGCCATGGTGGCGTCGTCGTAGCGTTTCTTGATCATCTTGGCGATGCGGCGGGTGTTGCCGGTGCTGCTGCCGAAAAACAGGCCGATACGGGGCTGGGTGTCTGGGGACATGGCGATTTCCTTTGCGGTTGGAAGACGAGTAACGAGTAGCAAGGGCTGGGCCAGATCCCGTAGGGTGCGCCGCGCGCACCGATCTATGCCTGGTGGTGCGCACGGCGCAGCCTACGCTTGACGACGCCGTCAACTTCCCGCCTGTCGCAAACCCTACAAGCACTCTCGGCGGTACGACTCCAAACACCGGGGTTGAATCGCATCCAGTTCAACCCCCCTTAAATAACAACAAGTTACAGATAGAAGCCAGGCTGGCACAGCCCTTGCGAATACTTCTCCATCGTCACCCCGACATCCCGACAGGAGCCCATCATGATCACTCTCACCCCTTCCGCCATCGCCGCCATCGACAAGTTCATCAAAGGCGCGGCCACGCCGGTAGCCGGTCTGCGCATCTCCATTTCCGGCGGCGGTTGTTCCGGTTTTCAGTACGGCATGAAACTGGAAGAGAGCCAGACCGAGGACGATGTGGTGGTCGAAATGGACGGCGTCACGCTGCTGGTCGATCCCTTCTCCGCACCGCTGCTGCAAGGCATTACGGTGGATTTCGTCGATAGCCTGAACGGCTCCGGCTTCAAGTTCGTCAATCCGAACGCGACCAGCAGTTGCGCGTGCGGTTCATCCTTTTCAGCTTGAAATTCTCCCTCTCTGGTGTAACTACCAGCCAACCGACTAGGCCGCCCAACAACGTCGGCCAAGTCTCTGGCTGCCCCAGCCCCTCCCCCGCTTGCGGGGGAGGGGAGCAGTCAGTGTCGCGTTGCGACGAAAAAATTTAGGAGCCCGCCATGTGGGACTACACAGACAAGGTCAAGGATCACTTCTTCAGCCCGCGCAATGCCGGCGCGCTGGATAACGCCAACGCGGTCGGCGATGTCGGTTCGCTGAATTGCGGCGACGCGCTGCGCCTGATGTTGAAGGTCGATCCGGACACGGAAACCATCCAGGACGCCAGTTTCCAGACCTTCGGCTGCGGCTCCGCCATCGCCTCCAGTTCGGCGCTGACCGAGATCATCAAGGGCATGACGCTGGACGCAGCACTCAAGGTCAGCAACCAGGACATCGCCGATTATCTCGACGGCCTGCCGCCGGAAAAGATGCACTGTTCGGTGATGGGACGCGAAGCCTTGCATGCCGCCGTCGCCAACTATCGCGGCGACGTCTGGAGCGACGACCACGAAGAAGGCGCGCTGATCTGCAAGTGCTTCGCCATCGACGCGGTGCTGATCGAAGACACCGTGCGCGCCAACAACCTGTCCTCGGTGGAAGACGTCATCAACTACACCAAGGCCGGTGGCGGCTGCTCGTCCTGCCACGAAGGCATCGAGGAAATCCTGGTGAAGGTGATGGCCGAGCGCGGCGAGACCTTCAGCCCGCATACGGTGGCGGTTCCGGAAGAAGCCAAGCCGGGAAAATTAACCAATCTGCAACGCATCAAGCGCATCGAAATGGTGCTGGATGCGGTCCGCCCGCAGTTGCAGCGCGACCATGGCGACATCGAACTGGTGGATGTGGACGGCAAGACCATCTACGTCAACATGACCGGCGCCTGCGCCGGCTGCCAGATGGAAGCGCTGACCCTGCAAGGCATCCAGCAGAAGCTGATGGAAGACCTCGGCGAGTTCGTCAAGATCGTGCCCAGCCGCGCCGGTTCGCTTTCAAGAGCGGCCAGTCACCCGTAAACCCAGTAACCCGTAGGTTGGGCAAAGCGAAGCGTGCCCAACTTGCAACGGTGATTTGTTGGGCACGCTTCGCTTTGCCCAACCTACGCCGTAGCCGAACAACCCAAGGAGCCATCATGGACGGCATCTACCTCGACAACAACGCTACCACCCGCGTCGACGACGCCGTCGTGGCGGCGATGTTGCCCTACTTCACCGAGCAGTTCGGCAACCCTTCCTCGATGCACAGCTTCGGCAACAAGGTTGGTCTGGCGATCAAGAAGGCGCGCCTGCAGGTGCAGGAATTGATCGGCGCCGAGCACGATTCGGAAATCATCTTCACCTCCTGCGGCACGGAATCCGATTCCACCGCCATCCTGTCGGCGACCAAGGCCAACCCGGACAAGAAGGAAATCATCACCACCAGCATTGAGCATCCGGCCGTACTGGCGTTGTGCGCGCATCTGGAGAAAGAAGGCTACAAGGTGCACACCCTGAAGGTGGACGAACGCGGCCGCTTGGACCTCGACGCCTACGCCAAGCTGCTGTCCGACCGCGTCGCCGTGGTGTCCGTGATGTGGGCCAACAACGAAACCGGCAGCTTCTTCCCGGTGCTGGAAATGGCCGAAATGGCGCATGCCGCCGGGGTGCTGTTCCACACCGACGCGGTGCAGGCGGTGGGCAAAGTGCCGATCGACCTGAAGACCAGCAAGATCGACATGCTGTCGCTGTCCGGCCACAAGCTGCACGCGCCCAAGGGCATCGGCGTGCTGTATCTGAAACGCGGCGTGCGTTTCCGTCCTTTATTGAGAGGCGGCCATCAGGAACGCGGACGCCGCGCCGGCACCGAAAACACTGCCTCCATCGTCGGCCTCGGCATGGCCTGCGAACTGGCGCAGGCGGCGATGCATCACGAGAACACCGAAGTCCGCCGCCTGCGCGACAAGCTGGAAGCCGGCATCCTGGCCAAGGTGCCGCGCGCCTTCGCCACCGGCGACGTGACCAACCGCCTGCCCAATACCAGCAACATCGCCTTCGAGTTCATCGAGGGCGAAGCCATCCTGCTGCTGCTGAACAAGTTCGGCATCGCCGCATCGAGCGGCTCGGCCTGTACCTCAGGCAGCCTGGAACCCAGCCACGTCATGCGCGCGATGGGCATTCCGTACACCGCCGCGCACGGCACCACCCGCTTCTCGCTGTCGCGCTACACCACCGAAGCCGAGATCGACCGAGTCATCGAAGTCACCCCGGAAATCATCGCCCAACTGCGCAAGATGTCGCCCTACTGGGGCGAAACCGGTCCGGCAACTGAACCGGAAAAAGCCTTTGCACCGGTTTACGCCTAGCTCACCCGTTCCCCCACCCGAACCGTCTCGGTAAAGGTGATTCACCCGCTCTCTTCACGGAGGGCGGGCTTTTTTACGGGTGCGAATTCATTCGCACAGCACAGCTAGGCAGGCCGATCCAGATCCCGATCCGACTGCGAAAGCGGGTCTTCGCGCGGTTCCAGGTGGGTGGTGACGTGCACATGGGATAGCACGCTACGGATGTCGGCTTCGATGCGTTCGCACCAGTCGTGGCCGACCTGCACATTCCAGGCGCCGGGCACCAGTACATGCAGGGTGGCGAAGGCGCGCGCACCAGCCTGGCGCGTGCGCAGCGCATGAAACTCCAGTCCCTGCCGACGATAGCCGTCCAGCACCTGTTCGATCGCCTTGAGTTCCGCTTCCGGCAGGGAAACATCCATCAGGCCGGCGGCGGAGCGGTTCAGCAACTGCCAGCCAGTCCAGACGATGTTGGCCGCCACCAGCAGGGCGATCACCGGGTCGAGCCAGAGCCAGCCGCCCAGGCCCACCAGGCCGACGCCGAAGATGACGCCGACCGAAGTCCAGACATCGGTGAGCAGGTGGTGGGCATCCGCTTCCAGCGTGATGGAGCGGTATTTGCGCCCCACCTTCATCAGACTGCGCGCGGTGGCGAAATTGATGATCGAGGCGATCACCGACACCGCGAGGCCGATGCCGACAGCCTCCAGCGGGCGTGGATGCATGAGTCGATCGATGGCGGCGTAGGCGATGCCGATGGCGGCGACGATGATGAGAAAGCCCTCGAAGGCGCTGGAAAAATACTCTGCCTTGCCGTGCCCGTGCGGGTGGTGCTCGTCGGCCGGTTGCGCCGCCAGCGACAGCATGGACAAGGCCATCAACGCCCCGGCCAGATTGACGAAGGATTCCAGCGCGTCGGAGAGCAGGCCCACCGAGCCGGTCAGCCACCAGGCCGTGCCCTTCAGCAGGATGGTGGCCAGGGCGGCGGCAATGGAAAGCCAGGCGTAGCGTTTCAGGTTATCGGGGAGCATGAGCAGAGGTCAGTCGTCGTCGGCATTCTCGCAGGCTGCCAGGTTGCCGGCACAGCCGCTGGAGACCTGGCAGGAAATATTGCCTTCTCCGCAAATACCCACTAGCGGGCACCCGTGTCGCAGCAGTACAACTGCGTACTTTTTCCACCTCCGTTACAAGGTCATCGCCCATGCAAATATTTTCCGGAAAATTTCGCATCCCCGGTGACTTCTGGGGCGGTCTGGCCGCCATGCTGGTGGCCCTGCCGGCGGCGGTAGCCTTCGGCGTCACCATCTACTCGGCGATCGGTCCGGAATATGCCGCTTTCGGGGCGCTGGCCGGCATACTCGGCGCAGCGGCGCTGGGGTTGATCGCGCCGACTTTGGGCGGCGCGGATCGGCTCATCAGCGCGCCGTGTGCGCCTGCCGCCGCGGTGCTGTCGGCGTTTGCCATCGAACTGGTGCGGCAGGGCGTCGCGCCGGCCAGCATCGTCCTGCTGCTGACCGTGCTGGGCATCCTCACCGGCATGATTCAGATGCTGATCGGTTTCCTGGGCTTCGGCAGGCTGATCAAATACATCCCCTACACGGTGGTCAGCGGCTACATGACCGGCGTCGGCTTCATCATCATCGGCAGCCAGACGCAGAAATTCGTCGGCGCGCCGGCCGGCACCGTCTGGTGGGAAGCCCTGATTTCGCCGGAATTGTGGGATCTGCGCGGCGTCACCGTCGGCGCGGCAACCGTGTTCGTGGCATTGGTCGCGCCCAAGATCACGAAGTCCATTCCCAGCACCATCCTCGGCATCGTCGCCGGCGTGCTGACCTATTTCGCGCTCGCCAACAACGATCCGTCGATGCAGACGCTGGCCGACAACAAGCTGGTGCTCGGCGCCATCGGGGCGACCGGGGAAGGCTACCTCAGCACCATCACCGGACGCTGGAATGAAATCGGCGGCCTCACCCTGGCGCAGGTCGCCGGCCTGCTCGGTAGCGCGCTGACCCTGGCGGCGCTGCTGTCCATCGATACGCTGAAAACCTGCGTGGTCATCGACCAGATGGCGCGCACCCGGCATGAACCCAATCGCGAACTGGTGGCGCAGGGCGTCGCCAACATCACCTCGGCGGCCATCGGCGGCATTCCCGGCGCCGGCACCATGGGCGCTTCGCTGGTGAACCTGACCAGCGGCGGGCAAACCCGCATTTCCGGCATCGCCGAAGGCGTGCTGGCGCTGATCGCCGCGTTGCTGTTGAGTTCTTTCATCGCCTGGATTCCCATCGCCACGCTGGCCGGGATACTGATCGTCATCGGTCTGCGCATGATCGACACGGAACCGCTGCGTTTCCTCGAATCGCGCGCCACCGTGTTCGATTTCGCGGTGGTCGCCACGGTGATCGGCGCGGCCCTGACGGTAGGGCTGATCGCCGCATCCGCCGCCGGCGTCGCCATGTCCATCATGCTGTTCGTGCGCGAGCAGGTCGGCGGCTCGGTGGTGCGGCGCAAGAGCTTCGTCAACCAGC
>JAUYET010000010.1 GCA_030691265.1 Pseudomonadota bacterium | reverse complement strand
GTCTGTCTGTCCCCCCCCCCCCCCCCCCCCGCCTAGCGCGAACGGCCGCTCCCAGCCCGCCATGGAAGCCCGGGACGACATGAAACTCCCCTTCGCCCTCGGCCTGCGCGGCCGGCTGCTCCTGCTGCTGCTGGCGGCGTTCGTCGCGCTGACCGCGCTGATCGTGTGGCACACGCTCGACCACCGCGACGAGCGGCTAGAGAATGCCACGGAACATCTCCTGATCGACGCCAAGCTGATCGCCGCCCGGCAGCAGCGCATTGTCGCGCGGGCCGAAGTCGTTCTGAACGGACTGCTGTCGCGCCCCGATTTGCGTCCCGATGCCGCCGCCGACTGCTCGCGGGTCCTCGCGGCGAGGCTGGGGCAGGAAGCGGCGTTTTCCCAGATAGGGATGGTGGCGCCCGACGGCGTGCTCGCCTGCGCCGCGATCCCTCCCCAAGGCCGCATCAACCTGGCCGACCGCGACTATTTCCAGCAGGCTCTGCGCTCGCGCGAGATGGTGGTCAGCGACGTACTGATCGGTCGTACCCTCGGCAAACCGGCCATCGCCTTCGCCAGGGCGCGGCATGACGAGGCCGGGCGCGTTACGGCCGTCTTCTATTTGGCACTGGACATGGCATGGCTGCAGCGGGAGCTGGCCGAGATCCGGCTGCCGCAAGATGCCCGGCTAGTGGTGGTGGACGGCCGGGGGGTCGCCGTTGTGCGCCACCCCGACCCAGAAGGCCTTGCCGGCAAGAGCATCGCGGATCAGCCCGTGTTCCAGCACATCGTCGCCGCCGGCGGCGAAGGCACGGTGGAGGCGGTCGGTCTCGACGGGGTGCGCAAGCTATACGGCTTCGCGCCGCTGCTGGACACCTTGTCCGGCCGCATGATCCTGTGGCTGAGCATGCCGAAGGCGTCGGTGATCGCCCCGGCGCAGCGCGAATTGTGGGTCGGCCTCGCCCTCGCGCTGGCGGTGCTCGTCGCCACGCTGGGGCTGGCAATCCTGGGCGGCAACCGGCTGCTGTTGCGCCCCCTGCTGGCGCTGGCGCGGGCGGCGGAGCGCCACAGCGCCGGCGACCTGGGCGCCCGCAGCGGGCTGCCGCACACCAATGACGAAATCGGGTGGCTGGCGCGGACGCTGGATGAAACGGCCGCCGCCATCGAGGACCGGGAACGCCGCCTCACCCGCGCCAACCAGGCGCTACGCGTTCTTTCCGCCGGCAATCAGGCTCTGGTGCACGCCGGGGACGAGCAGGCACTGATGACGGAGATGTGCCGGGCCATCGTCGAGGCCGGCGGCTATCGCCTGGCCTGGGTGGGGTTTGCCGACGGGGACAAGCGCGTGCGGCCGGTGGCCTCCTGGGGCGCCGCGGCGGACTTTCTCGACAGCCTGAACGTCACCTGGGACGAAACGGAGTCGGGCCATGGCCCGACCGGCACGGCGATCCGCCGCGGCATGCCCGTCGCCTGCAACAATGTGCAGACGGACCCGGACTACGCGCCCTGGCGGGAACGGGCGCAACGCTTTGCTTATGCCTCGTCGCTGGCCCTGCCGCTGCGGCTCGACGGCGGCGTCGTCGGCGCGCTCAACATCTACGCCGCGGAGCCGGACGCCTTCGACCAAGACGTGGTCGAAGTGCTCGGCGAGGCCGCGAACGACCTGGCCTACGGCATCGCCACGCAGCGCGCGGCGGCCGAGCACGAGCGCACCCAGGCCGAACTGCAACGACTGGAAAGACAAAACACGCTGATCCTCGATTCAGCCGGCGAGGGCATCTTCGGCCTGGACCTGATTGGCCGCGCCACCTTCATCAACCCGGCCGGCGCGGCAATGCTGCAATGGACCATGGCAGAGATCGCCGGCCAGCCCATGCATGCCCTGCACCATCACACCAGGGCCGACGGCACGCCCTACCCGCACGATGCCTGCCCGATCTACGCCGCCTACCGCGACGGCGCCGTCCATCGCGAGGCCGACGAGGTGTTCTGGCGCAAGGACGGCACCAGCTTCCCCGTCGAGTATGTCAGCACGCCCCTGCGCGACGAACGCGGCGAACTAGCGGGCGCGGTGGTCAGCTTCAGCGATGTCAGCAAGCGCAAACGGGCCGAGCAGGAACTGCGTGAAAGCGAGCAGCGCTTCCGCCGGATAACCGAGACGATCGACGAAGTGTTCTGGATGACGTCGCCGGATTCGCTATCCATGCTCTACGTCAGTCCCGCCTTCGAGAAGGTCTGGGGCAGGCCCTGCGCCGACCTGTACGCCCAGCCACTGCTGTGGTTCGAGACGATCGTCGCCGACGATCGGCCGCATGTACAGCAGGCATTGGATGCCCTGGCGCAGGGCGCCCCCTACGACATCGAGTACCGCATTCTGCGTTCCGACGGCGCCGCGCGATGGATCAACGATCGCGGCTATCCACTGCGCGACGACGCCGGCCGGGTCGTCAGAACCACCGGCGTCTGTTCGGACATCACCGAACGCAAGCTGGCCGAGGCGGCGCTGCAGCAGACCAAGGAGCGGCTCGACCTGGCGATGCAGTCTTCGGCCATCTCGATCTGGGAGTGGGACGCCAGGCGCGGCACCATTTATCTGGATGCGGCTCTGGCGCAGATGACAGGCGACGAACCGCGCGAGCGCTACCTCACGCTCGAAGACATGATGCCCCTGGTGCACCCGGATGACATGAATACGGTGCACCAGGCACAAACCGACTGCATCACGGGCCTGCGTCCCATTTACCGTATCGAGTACCGCCTCAAGGCAGTGAGCGGGGACTGGATCTGGGTGCTCAGTCGAGGCCGCGTGGTCGAGCATGCCGGCGACGGCAGCGCGTTGCGCAT
>JAUYET010000114.1 GCA_030691265.1 Pseudomonadota bacterium | reverse complement strand
TACGGCGAGGCCGAGCCGGTCGCCGATAATCATGTCAAGGCAGGCCGCAAGCAGAACCGGCGCGTGGTGTTGGTCGTTATTCAGTAATCAATTTTTGTGACTGTTCAGCCGTAGTGCGGGCATTGCCCGCACTACGGCTGGCTGTGCGAATAAATTCGCACCTACATCCCGGCGTGCACTCTGTTGGTGCGAATTTATTCGCACAACACCCGCACAGCCAGCGATGGGCTGAACAGTCACGATTGTTCAAGCAACTTCAACCGCGCTTCCAGCCGATCGGCATCCTCGCGCAACACATCCACCTCGCCGATGAACGCTCGCGCGGCGTGCGGTTCGGCAAGCCAGGCTTGTTCGTAGACGGCATATTCGGCCAGGTTGCGGCCGGCGGCTTGCACCGCTTGCTCACGCCAGGCGCCGAAACCGCGCAGAAATTGCTCGACGCGGCTGGCGGCGATGTCGCCCAGGTAAGGGCGCAGGGCGAGAACCCAGTCGAAATCAGCCAGCGCGCCGGAGAGATCGGCGGCGAACAGGCCATCGCCTTCGAAGCGGAACAGGTCGCCCAGCTTGCCGCCGCTGAGCCACAACGGCAGCGCACTGGGCGATGGGATCAGGGTCAATGCGGGTTCAGTTGGCAAACCGGAATCGGCTTCCGGCGTGTCGGTCAGCGGCGGGTTGGCCAGCGGACTGAAGCGGCCAGCTGCATCCAGCACCAGATTCAAGGCCAATACCGGCAGCGCCAGGCGCACCGTTTTGCCGCTGTGACCTTGCAACCGGCTCAGCGCGGCCGGCTGGGCGTCGAGCAGGGCGTTGAGGGCGGCGGCTAGAGTGGATTCGGGAAAGGCGGGGGACATGCGCCGATTTTATCCCGGATAATCCAGCCAAAAAGGAGCCCTCATGCTTATTTCCGGAACCCCGACCCGAACCATTGGACGCAGCGATGCCGGCTTTGGCGATAGGGTCGAAATCATCGACCAGACCCGCTTGCCGCACGAATTTGTCCTGCGCCGTTTGACCACGCTGGCGGACGCCGCCGAGGCGATCAGCGTGATGCGCGTGCGCGGTGCGCCGCTGATCGGCGCGACGGCGGCTTATGGCCTGGCGCTGGCGGCGCTCACGGATGCCAGCGATACGGCCTTGCACGCCGCCGCCGACCAGCTTATCGCCACCCGTCCGACCGCGGTCAACCTGCGCTGGGCGGTGCTGCGCATGCTGGCTCGCCTGCTGCCGTTGCCGCCGGGCGAGCGCGTCGATGCCGCCTGGATGGAAGCCGCCGCGATCTGCGATGAAGACGTGGCGCAGAACCAGGCCATCGGCCAGCATGGCCTGGCTTTGCTGAAGAACATTGCGGCCAGGAAATCCGGCCCGCTCAACATCCTGACGCATTGCAATGCCGGCTGGCTGGCGACGGTCGATTGGGGCACCGCGCTGGCGCCGATCTACGCGGCGGCGGAAGCGGGCCTGGGGGTGCATGTCTGGGTCGATGAAACGCGGCCGCGCAACCAGGGCGCCAGCCTCACCGCCTGGGAACTCAAGCAGGCCGGCATCGCGCATCACGTCATCGCCGACAACGCCGGCGGCCATCTGATGCAACACGGCCGGGTCGATGTCTGCATCGTCGGCACCGACCGGACTTCAGCCAACGGCGATGTCGCCAACAAGATCGGCACTTACCTGAAAGCGCTGGCGGCGTTCGACAACGGCGTGCCGTTCTATGTCGCCGCACCGGGGCCGAGCATCGATTTCAGCCTGGCCAGCGGCGGCGAGATTCCGATCGAGGAACGCGACCCGGAAGAAGTCGCCTGCATCCAGGGGCGGGATTCGGAAGGTCGGGTGGTTTCGGTGCGGCTGACGCCGGTCGGCAGCCCGGCGGCGAATCCGGCGTTCGATGTGACGCCGGCGCGATTGATTACCGGCCTGATTACCGAACGCGGCGTCTGTCGCGCGGAGCGGGAGGCGATGGCGGCGCTGTTCCCGGAACGGACATGAGCAAAACCAGTTTATGCGCCCCGAACTTGCGCACCTCGCTGGCCGGGTTGGCGCGCGAAAGCGTGCATTGCGGCCTTAATCAGGGCGCCTCCGGCAATGTCAGCGTGCGTTCGCGCGAGGGGTTTCTGATCACGCCATCGGGCCAGGATATGGCGGCGCTGACCGCGGCGGACATGGTGGCGATGGCGATGAGCGGCGAGGTTTTAGATAGCGGCCGCCCGTCCAGCGAATGGCGTTTCCACCGCGACATCTACACCGCCTTTCCCGAGGCCGAGGCGGTGGTGCATGCGCATTCGCCGTTCGCGGTGGCGCTGGCCTGCTTGCGGCGCGACATTCCGTCGTTCCATTACATGGTGGCGATGGCCGGCGGCGTAAATATCCGCTGCGCGCCCTACGCCACCTTCGGCACGCAAGCCTTGTCGGATGCCGTCATTGCCGCCTTGCAGGATCGCCGCGCCTGTCTGATGGCCAATCACGGTCTGCTCGCCTGGGGCCGCAGTCTGCCTGCCGCACTGGCGCTGGCGCGCGAGGTCGAAGCCCTGTGCGGCCAGTATCTGCGCGCCTGCCAGGTCGGGGAGCCGGTGTTGTTGAGCGCGGCCGAGATGCAGGAAGTGCTGGAGAAATTCAAGGATTACGGGAGCCAGGCCTGATGCGCGGGTTGTTTCTGCTCGTCGTACTGCCGATTTTGCTGGTGGCCGGCCTGTTCTTTGCCGTCACGGATGCGAAGCCGAATCTGAATCGCGCGGTGCGCGTCAGCCTGGCGGATATGGATCGCGGCAAGGCCATCGTCGATTCGCTGGGTCTGCGCCGCATGCAGGAGGGCGAGGTCAGGCAAGTGGTGTTGTCCGAGTCCGATCTCGACAAGGGCGTCAACTACCTGGCGCATCAGTTGACGCATCGTTCCACACCCGGCAGCGCCAGCGCGCAGATTGCGTTATCGCAGTTGATCGTGCGCGCCAGCCTGCCGCTTCCGCTACCCGGTATGCGCCGGTTCGTGAATCTGGAATTGGCCCTGGCCTCCAGCGGCGAGACGCTGAAGCCGGCGCAGTTGCGCCTCGGCAAGCTGCCTTTGCCGGCCAATCTGGCGGGCGAACTTGTGGCCTGGGGTCTGGCGCGTTCCCCCTATGCCGCCGAGTTGGCCGCCGCACGCACGCTGCTGAACAGTGCGCAGATCTCCGGGCAGACGCTGGCGCTGCGTTTTACCTGGCGCGGCGCGGCGTTGGAACAGGTGATGAACGGGCGCGCTGGACATGGCATCGACGAAGCGGTGTTGACGGTTTACCGGAACCGCTTGAACCAGGCCGGCAGCCATGATTTCGCGGTTCTGTTGGGCGAAGCGTTCGCTTTGGCGCAGCAACGTTCCGGCAACAACGATCCCGTCATCGAGAACCGCGCCGCGTTGACCACGCTGGCGGAAAAGGCCTTGGGCGGCCGCCTGCTTTCGCGTCGCGGCATGGTCAGAAGCGACCGGAATACCGCTATCAAACTCGCCGGCCGCGAGGATTTCTCGCAACACTTCGCGTTGTCGGCCTTCCTTGCCGCGATGGGCGGCGAGGGCTTGTCGGACCTGGCCGGCTTGTACAAGGAATTGAAGGATGCCCAGGATGGCAGCGGATTCTCCTTTTCCGACTTGGCGGCGGACCGGGCCGGCTCGCGCCTGGGCGAGACCTGCACACGATCGCGCGCGGCGGCGCTGAAGATGCAAAAGCGGCTGGCGGGCGGGCGCGATGCCAAAGTGTTCCTGCCGGCGATCCGCGATTTACCGGAATTCATGCATCAAGCGGAGTTTCAGCGCCGCTTCGGCGGCGTCGGCCAGCCGGCTTATCGGAAGATGGTCGAGCAGATCGAGACGCGTATCGCCGGGGTGGCGCTTTACCAGGATTGAGCGGCCATGTTGGCGGCGGCAAACGCCGCACCCTTGAGCCCGATATCGGGATCGAGGATGACGGCTACCGGCACGCGGGTCATCCAGTCGCTGTAGCGGCCTTTGGCGTTGAAAGCAGCCAGAAAAACGCCGTTCTGCAATACCGGCAGCAGTTTCGGGGCGATGCCGCCGGCCAGGAAAATACCGCCGCTGGCTTGCGCCGCCAACGCCCAATCGCCGGCGGTCTGGCCATAAATTTCTGCAAACAGACGCAAGCAATGCGCCGCCACGACGTCGTCCTGCGCGAGGCCGGCCTGGCTGATCGCTGCCGCCGGGTGTGCGGCTGCCAGCAAAGGGTGGGTGGCTTGGTTAGCGGCTTGGTTAACAATGTGGCCGCCGCTGTTGCCGCTCTCGCGTAGACAGAAGCGGAACAGATCGACCAGGCCGGGGCCGGACAAAATGCGTTCGACCGACACGCGGCCATAAAGCGGGCGCAGATAGGCGAGCAAGCGATCCTGCTCGCTGTTGCAGGCGGCGAAACCGACATGGCCGCCTTCGGAGGCCAGCGGCTGGTAGTGGTCACCGCCGTGGCCACCGCCGTGACCACCGCAAAGATCGCCGCGCCAGGCGCAGAGGCTGACGCCGAGTCCGGTGCCGGCGCCGAGTGCAACACGGGCGCCGTCAGCGGCCGCCTGGCCGGTTTGCAGCGTTGCCAAAGCCTCCGGCCCGAGCGTGTTGAGACCCCAGCCGACGGCGGCGAAGTCGTTGATCAGGCGGCAGCGTCGGAAAGCGAATTGCTGCATCAGCGCATCGGTTTCGATGCGCCAGTCGAGGTTGGTGAATTGCACGCTGTGGCCGTCAGTCGGCCCGGCGACGGCGAGGCAGCAGTTCGTGTCGGCCATCGCGCAGGTTTCGCCGTGGCTCAGAAAGTCGGCCAGGATGGCGTTCAGATCGGCGTGTTCGCTATTTTTGTAGCGCGTTACCTGTCGCAGGCTGACGCGCGTGGCATCCAGATCCGCCAGCGCCAGGCGGGTATGCGTGCCGCCGAGGTCTCCCACCAGGATGCGCATAAACAGGTTACGACCAGAGGCGACGTTCTGTTTTCAGGAAACGCTGGCGCAGCCAACTGTCGATACTGAGTTTGCCGGGCCCGGACAGGATCAGCGGCAGAAACATCGCCAGGTAGATCAGCGGCAGTTTCCAGCCGCCTTCGCTGATCGTGTAGCCGTGCCCGGCATGGACTGCGGCGATGGCGACCAGCGTCAGAATCGACAGGGAAAGCGCGAAGAAGCGCGTGCCTAGCCCGAGGATCAACGCCAGTGCGCCGATGATTTCGAAGCCGGTGGCGAGATGCCAGTTGATCTCGGGCGGCAGCAGGCTGAACGGAAAAGGGAACTGGTCCTGAATGTTGACAAACCAGTTGATGCCATTCAGTTTCCCGATGCCGGCAGCCCAGAATTCCTTGGCCAGAATCAAACGCAGCGCCAGCGGCGCGATCCAGTTACCGGCGGCATCGAGGCCATCCAGCAGCAATTTGAGTTTTGCCTTGAGTCGGTCCATTAACTTGCCCTCATTGCCGATGAATCACGACTTCATTGCCGCCGTTGTGCTTGGCCTGGTGACAGGCGGCGTCGGCGGCGGCCATGCACTCGTCGAGACTGGCCCCGTGCGGCGGGATGTGGACGACACCGATACTGGCGCCGGCCTGGTAGTGCTGACCATTCCAGACGAAGCTGAAACCCGCCAGGCTTTCCTGCAACAGGTGCGCGATCATTTCCGCGGCATGCGGCGGACAGGCCACCAGCATGACGCCGAATTCATCGCCACCCAGCCGGGCCAGAAGATCGGCCTCGCGCATACGGGTTTGTATCAGGCGGCCGAGTTGGCGCAACAGTTCGTCGCCGGCGGCATGGCCCGCCGTGTCGTTGACGAATTTGAAGCGGTCCAGGTTGATCAACAATATCGACGCAGGAAATTCGGCGGCGCGCTTGCTGCCGAGCGCGCGCGCGACTCTTTCTTCGAATTCGTGCCGGTTGATCAGGCCGGTGAGGGTGTCGTGATTGGTTTGCCAGCGCAGTTTGCGTTGCATTGCGCGCGCTTCGGTGACATCGCGCAGCACCAGCACGGCGCCCATGATTTCACCATCCGGCGAGTGGATCGGCGAGCACACGCCTTCGACCTCGAACTCCATGCCTTGCGCCGAAGTCAGGCCGGCGCCCAGCGGCAGCGCGCAGGGCGCGCCGCGCAGGGCTTCCTGGCTGATCTGGGTTGATATTTCCTGACGGTCCTCCTGTTTGAACAGATGCAGCACTTCGCAGATCGGTCTGCCCATCGCTTCGCGCGAGGTCAGGCCGAGCAGATGCTCAGCGACCGGGTTGAGGTAACAGGTGGCAAGTTGCTCGTCGATGCGCACCACGGCATCGCCGATGGCTTGCAAGGTGATCTGGGCGCGTTCTTTTTCCTCGAACAGGTCTTTTTCCAGGCGCCGGCTCAGGCGCACGACGAATACCGCGATGATGGCGCCGATGATCAATGCGGCGGCGGAAAGGCTGATGGCGAGCTTTTGTGCGCGGTCGCGCGCGGCGTGAGCCCGGGCCAGCGCTTGCTGGTTCTTCTCGCGTTGCAGTTCGAGCAGCCGCGCCCAGCCTTGCATCATGCGAACCTGATGCGGCGTGAGTTCTTTCTTGATGTAGGCGCGCGCCTGGGGCAGTTGATCGGACTGAAGCAGTTCGAGGACTTCGTTGGCATGCGTTTCGACTTGCCTGACCTCGCCGCGCATGGCTTCCCAGAGCGCACGTTCGGGCGCATCGAGCGGCAACGCCAGGAAGCGGTCGCGTACCTGGATGAATTCGCGCGCCATGCGGGAGAAGCGCATCGCCTCTTCGTCGCGGGAAAATGCATCGTCCAGGCTGCTGGCCAGCAGCAGCGACTGGAAGCGGGCTTCATGCAGGCCGAGCATGGTGGCGGCGTACTCGGACTTCTGGTTGCGCTCGGAGACGATGGCGGTGAGCTGGTCGCTGAGGTGGCGGATATGGGTCACGCCTATGGCAGTCACCGCGAGCAGCAGCAACAGCATGACGCTGAAGCCGGCGATCACGGGAAGCATGGCGGAGGTGGGGTGTTTCATGTGCGGGCGCGTTGACGACGGGGGATCACTGGCGGGTTCACTGATCGAGTATTTCGAGTTCCAGCAACGCGTCGTTGAGGCCGGTTTGATCGTCGGTCAGAACTTGCACAGTGCGCGACTCGACGCCGTACTCGCCAGGATGGCCATGCAGATCGGCCATGATATTGGCCGCGCCGCTGACCGACGCGACAGGCTCAAGAACCAGCGACGGCGGCGATTCGAGCACTTCCAGAATCACGCAGATCATGCCTTGATGACGCACCCGCAAGCCGATCAGGCTGCGCAGATGCGGCAGGGTGATGATGCCGGTTTCGCTCAAGCGGATATACCTTCCAGCCAGCGCGCGTACAGGGTTTCCGCGACCTGATTCAGCGGCGCGAGCAGAGCGTCGGCAGCCGCCAGCATTTGCGCCGGCTTCTGCACCGCCGGGCTGGTGTCGGCGGCGGTGATTTCTGCGGCCCCGACTGCGCACCATTGTTCGATCATGCTGCGGGTCATCTCGACATGGCACTGCATGCCCAGGTGTTTGCCGAAAACGTAGGCCTGGTTGGCGCAATGCGCGCTTTCGAGGATGCGAACGGCGCCGGGCGGCAGGCTGAAGGTCTCGCCATGCCAGTGGAAGGCCTGGAATGTCCGGATGTCGCCGAACCAGTGGCGGGCTTCCGGCGCATCCAGCACTTGCACCGCGCCCCAGCCGATTTCCTTGACCGGGTTCGGCCCGATCACGCCGCCCAGCGCCTTGGCGATGAGTTGGCCGCCGAGGCAGTGTCCCAGCACGGGAATATCCGCCGCCACGGCTTGCCGAATCAGATTCAGCGTCGGCGCCAGCCAGGGCAAATCGTCATTCACGCTCATCGGCCCGCCCATGAACACCAGGCCGGCATAGTGTTCAGGACTGCTCGGCACGGCAGCGCCGGCGTCTATCGCAATCAGTTGCCAGGGCTGCGAGCGGCTATCGAGAAAGCTGGCAAAATGGCCCGGACCTTCGCTGGGAGCGTGACGAAAAATGGCAATCGGCTTCATGAGTGTGTTCTCGAAAGCGGTGTGGCCGGCATTATGCCTGCTTGCGTTCAGCCCTTGGAGCTATGCCGCGAGCAGTGTGACCGTCAGCGGCGTACTCGGTGAGAAGGCTTTGATCGCCATCGGGTCGGGGCCGGCCAAGGTCATGGCGGTGGGCGACACGATTCAAGGCATACGACTGCTCGCCGTGCAAGGCCAGCAAGTGGTGATCGAGGAAGGCGGCAAACGCCGCACGCTTCAGGTCGGCTTCGGCTTCACGCCGGGCGGGGCGTCTGAGTCTGCCAGCGTGGCTGTGATTACCGCCGATGGGCGGGGGCAGTTTTTCACTGCCGGCGAAGTCAACGGCAACCCGGTACGCTTTCTGGTGGATACCGGCGCCAGCGTCGTCACCCTGCCGCGCAGCCTCGCCATTAGAGCCGGCGTGGCGCTGGATAACGCCAAAAGCGTGACGGTCTCGACGGCGAACGGCCGCGCACGCGCCAGCCGGGTGCTGCTCAACACGGTCCGCGTCGGCGGCGTCACCGCCAACATGGTCGAAGCCATCATCATGGAAGACGCCCAACTGCCAGTGGCGCTGTTGGGCATGAGTTTCCTCAAGCGAACCAACATGAAAAACGAGGGCGACAGGCTGACGTTGAGTCAGCGTTATTGAGTAGGAGGCCCGCTTGCGGGCCGAACAACGCCAGTACGTAGGATGCGGTGAGGAACGAACCGCATCACCCAGCGCGTATGCGGGCGATGCGGTTCGCTCTGCTCTCCACATCCTACGATTTCTTGTCCAACTCGATCAGCTCCGTAGCTCCGTAGGTTGGGCAAAGCGAAGCGTGCCCAACAGCGCGCCGGTTCGTTGGGCACGCTTCGCTTTGCCCAACCTACGTCACTACCGGTAGTAGGTGGGTGTGTTAACCCGATAAGCACGCTTCGAGCTTCAGGCGCTGACGCTGGCCTTCTTGTCCAACTCGATCAGGGCGTAGGCGCTGTGGTTGTGGATGGACTCGAAGTTTTCCGCTTCCACCACATACGCATCGATGCGTTCATCCAGGTTCAGCGCAGCGGCAACGTCGCGCACCAGGTCTTCGACGAACTTGGGGTTTTCATAGGCGCGCTCGGTGACGAATTTTTCATCCGGTCGCTTGAGCAGGCCATAAAGCTGGCTGGACGCGTTTTCTTCGGCGATCTTGATGATGTCCTCGATCCACACGAAGGTATTGGTGCGCGCCGTGATGGTGACGTGCGAACGCTGGTTGTGGGCGCCGTACTGGGAAATCTTCTTGGAACACGGGCACAAACTGGTGCAAGGAACCAGCACCTTCATGGTTTGCAGGTATTCGCCATGCTTGATTTCGCCGGTGAAGGTCACGTCGTAGTCCATCAAGCTTTGCACCCCGGACACCGGCGCCTTCTTGTTGACGAAGTAGGGGAAATTCATCTCGACATGGCCGGATTCCGCCTCCAGCTTGACCACCATCTGGCGCAGCGTGTGTTCGAACGATTCCACCGAAAACTCGCGCTCGTTGCCGTTGAGGATTTCGATGAAGCGGGACATGTGCGTCCCTTTGAAGTGGTGCGGCAGATACACATACATGCCGAAAGTGGCGATGGTGTGCTGGGCGCCGCCAGTCTTGTCGAGCACCTTGACCGGATGGCGGATGGCCTTGATGCCGACCTTGTCGATGGCGATCTTGCGTGAGTCCGGGTAATTCTGGACGTCGGCGATCACTTGATCGACAGGGCAAGGAGAAGGTGTGTTGCAGACTGTTTCGCAGGTGCTCATGGCGAATTTCCTAAGGACGCAATGGGCGGCAGTATAAGCTGGCGCTAATGCTTGAGTAAATTACTCGGGTAAGATTTTTTTCACGCTGGCCACGATGCTGGCTTGGATGCCGGCGGCATCGAGACCGCAACGCGTCAGCAGGATGGCGGGGTCGCCGTGCTCGACGAAGCGGTCGGGCAAGCCGAGATGCAGCATGGGCAACGTAATCCCCAACTCGGCGAGGACTTCGGCAACGGCCGATCCCGCGCCGCCCATGACCACGTTTTCCTCAACGGTGACGAGCGCGGCATGGCTTTGCGCCAACTCGCGGATGAGTTCGCGGTCGATGGGTTTGACGAAGCGCATATCGGCCAACGTGGCATCGAGCGATTCGGCAACCTGCAGCGCGGCGGCGACGACACTGCCGAAGGCAAAAATGGCGATGCGTTTGTTCGCATTTTGGTCACTGCTTATGCGACGCACGCTGCCTTTGCCAACCGGCAGCGCTTCCAGCGTCGTTTCGATTGGCGCGCCCGGCCCGACGCCGCGCGGGTAGCGCACCGCGCTGGGGCCATCGTGGCGGTAGGCGGTGGTGAGCAGACGCCGGCATTCGTTTTCGTCCGACGGCGTCGCGATCAGCATGTTGGGAATGCAGCGCAGAAACGAAATGTCGAATGCACCCGCATGCGTCGGGCCATCGGCGCCGACCAGGCCGGCGCGGTCGATCGCCAGCATGACCGGCAAGTTTTGCAGGGCGACGTCGTGGATCAACTGGTCGTAAGCGCGTTGCAGGAAGGTCGAGTAGATGGCGACAACGGGTTTGCGGCCTTCGCAGGCGAGGCCGGCGGCGAAGGTGAGGGCATGCTGCTCGGCGATGCCGACATCGAAATAGCGCTCTGGGAAACGTTCGGTGAACTCGGTCATGCCCGAGCCTTCGCACATCGCCGGCGTGATTGCCACCAGGCGTTCGTCGGCCGCGGCCATGTCGTTCAGCCAGCGGCCGAAGACTTCGGTGTAAGTCGGTTTGCCGGCTGCTTTGGCTTCGAGCCCGACCTCGATCTTGAACTTGCCGACGCCGTGATAGAGGCAGGGGTTGGCTTCGGCGAGCTCGTAACCTTTGCCTTTTTTGGTGACGACATGCAGGAACTGCGGGCCTTTGAGTTGCCGAATGTTGGTCAGCGCGGGGATCAGCGCATCGAGATCGTGGCCGTCGATCGGGCCCAGGTAGTTGAAGCCGAATTCCTCGAACAGCGTGCCCGGCGTGACCATGCCTTTGACATGTTCTTCGGCGCGTTTTGCCAGCTCGTAGATCGGCGGCAAATTGGCCAGCAGGCGTTCGCCGCGGCTGCGCATGGCGTTATAGAAACGGCCGGAAAGCAGTTTGGTGAGATAGCTGTTGAGGGCGCCGACATTGGCCGAGATCGACATGTCGTTGTCGTTCAGGATGACCAGCAGGTTGGCATCCATCGCGCCGGCATTGTTGAGCGCTTCGAACGCCATGCCGGCGGTCATTGCGCCATCGCCGATCACGGCCACCACGCGGCGTTCTTCACCCTTCAGTTTGGCCGCCACGGCCATGCCCAGCGCAGCCGAGATGGAGGTGCTGGAGTGGCCGGCGACAAAGGCGTCGTACTCGCTTTCCTCGCGCTTGGGAAAGCCGGACAAGCCATCGATCTGGCGCAACGTGTGCATGCGCTCGCGCCGCCCGGTGAGTATCTTGTGGGCATAGGTTTGATGGCCGACATCCCAGACGATGCGGTCAATCGGCGTCTCGAACACGCTGTGCAGCGCCACGCTGAGTTCCACGACGCCGAGGTTGGAGGCGAGGTGGCCGCCGGTGCGAGACACGCTGTCGATGATGAAGGCGCGCAACTCGGCGCAAAGTTCTTTCAGTGCTGCCCGGTCCAACTGTTTCAGGTCGGCGGGGGAGGCAATGGATTCCAGCAGGGGCATTGGCGGCGATCAGGGGTGACGTTCAATAGCGGCGGTCGATGATGAAACGGGCGATGTCGGCAAGGCGTTGGCCGGCTGCGCCGAACATCGTAATCGCCGCCAGCGCGTCATCGATCAATTCTCGGGCATAGGTGCGCGCTTCTTTCGCGCTCATCTGGGTGAGATAAGTGGCCTTGCCCTGGGCTGCGTCCTTGCCGGCGGTTTTGCCGAGCGTGGCGGTATCGGTTTCCGTATCCAGCACGTCGTCCATGACTTGAAACGCCAATCCCACGCAATGGGCGTAGCGCTCCAGGCAGGCTCGCCCGGAAGCGGAGAGCGCACCGCCAGCCATGGCGCCCAACAAGACGGCGGCCTGGATCAAGGCGCCGGTCTTGTGGATATGCATGAATTCGAGCTCGGTGAGCTCCAGCGACTTGCCGGTGGCGGCCAGATCGGCCGCCTGCCCGCCGGCCATGCCACGCGAACCGGAGGCTAGCGCGAGATGCGCCAGCATGGCGACCTGCGTTGCCGCATCGCTGCACGCGGCGGGATCGGCGAGGACTTCAAAGGCCAGGCTTTGCAATGCATCGCCGACCAGCAGCGCCGTCGCTTCATCGAATTGCACATGACAAGTCGGCTTGCCGCGACGCAGATCGTCATCGTCCATGCAGGGCAGATCATCATGCGTGAGCGAATAGACGTGGATCAATTCCACCGCGCAGGCGGCGTATTCCACGCGCGCCGGATCGGCGCCAACCGCTTCGCCAGCGGCAAAAGCCAGCATGGGTCGAATACGTTTTCCGCCGCCCAGGGTGGCATAGCGCATCGCGGCATGCAGTGTTTCCGGCGCGATGGCGGCATCTGGCAGCACGCGCGCCAGGGCGGTCTCCATCCGAGACTGCACGCCGCGAGACCAGGCGGCGAAATCAGGCATTGCGGGGGTTGCCATCGCGTCCACGCGGGATGTACTCCTTCAGGACGCCGTTTTCGAGGACTTTGATCTGCAATTCAGCGTCTTCCAGTTTCTTCTGGCAGAAAGCAGACAGTTCCATGCCGCGTTTGTACGCCGCCAGCGAGTCTTCCAGGCTGAGGTCGCCGCTTTCCATCTCGAACACCAGCGCTTCCAGTTCCTTGAGCGCGCTTTCGAAATCCCTGGGTTCGCGCACGTCGCCCTGGGCGACTGGATCTTTCTCGATTTTCGGCATGGTTGTCTGAGGTTGTTTGGTGGGCCCGCACGGACTTGAACCGTGGACCAAAGGATTATTAGTTCGCTAAATAGGGTGTTTATCGGTGTTGAGCGATGCCGTTAAATCCATGAAAATCAATGAGTTAACATTGTAAGCGATAAATCCTATGTTGCTTGATATTCCATAATCCGCTTACAAATAGCTTACAAGTTGCGGGGTGGGGAAATGGCAAAGGTCAAACTTACAGCGGGCCGGATTCGCGATTTTAATTGTCCGGCTGATAAAGCCCAAGCATTCCTTTGGGATGCAGACGTTTATGGTCTGGCTGTGAGAGCCACCCCAACAGGGAAATTTACTTTCATCTTCCAAGCCAAACTGGCCGGCAAGGATATTCGCGTCACTCTTGGCGACACCCGCACCCTGGGCATTGATGACGCCAGGGATGAAGCCCGCCGCCTGGGTGTGCTGATTGGTCAAGGGACCGACCCCCGGCAAGACAAGCAAGACCGCATCGAAGCCGGGGAGGCCAAGCGCCAAGAAAGCCGCCGCCACGATGTGACTGTGGGCGAAGCATGGGCCGTCTATATCGAGGACCGTTCGCCAAGGTGGGGCGAGCATACCCGCCGTGACCATCGGTCAGCCGCGCAACTTGGCGGGGAGCCGATAACTCGCGGCGGAAGGTGGGGACGCACTCACACCATACCGGGCAGCCTTGCACCCCTGCTGCCGCTCAAGCTGGCTGAATTGAGCCCTGAGCACGTCAAAGCATGGTTGACCAAAGAGAACACCACCCGCCCGACCCGCACCGCCCTGGCCTTTCGCCTGCTGAGAGCCTTTATCAACTGGTGCGAAGAGCATCCCGACTATCGCGGCATCGTGGACACCGAAGCCTGCTCACAAAAGCGAGTCAGGCAGGAAGTCGCCAAGGGGAACAGCAAGGCCAGCGACACCCTACAGCGCGAACAACTGACGGCATGGTTCAAAGCTGTGCGCGCCATCGGCAACCCGGTAACAGCCGCCTACCTGCAAACCGTGATTCTGACCGGCGCGCGCCGGGATGAAATCCTCTCGCTCAAGTGGTCAGACGTAGACTTTCAATGGAACAGCCTGAGCATTGCCGACAAGGTGGAAGGCGTGCGCATCATTCCGTTGACGCCCTATGTCGCGTCATTGCTGGCAACCTTGCCGCGCCGCATGAGCAAAGACGGCAAGCCCCTGCCCTGGGTATTCAGTAGCCCGACCGCAGCCGGGGGGCGCATCCAAGACCCCCGCTTGCAACTGGATAAGGCTTGCATGGTGGCGGGCATCCCCAAGGTGACAGTTCATGGTTTGCGCCGCACCTTCAAGAACATGAGCGAATGGGCGGAATCGCCCGCCGGCATCACCGCGCAACTGATGGGGCACAAACCAAGCGCCATTGCCGAACGTCACTACACAAGCAGCTCTCTCGACCTGTTGCGTAAGTGGCACGTCAAGATTGAAGCCTGGATGTTGGAACAGGCCGGCATCGAACAGCCGGAAGAAAGCGCCGGTGGCTTGCGGCTGGTAAAAACCGCCTGACCCAAGCTTGCCGGGAACTTCCGTAACCTATACGCTACATGCTCAATGAATGAGATACGCGACTACCTGACCCCCGAGGGGCGAACACCCTTCAAGGACTGGCTTTCCGCCCTGGCTGACAGGATGGCGAAGGCCAGGATTGCCGCCAGGGTGCAACGTCTGGCCGCTGGCAACCTTGGCGACTGCAAGCCGCTGGCCGCTGGCGTGTGGGAGCTACGGATAGACCACGGGCCAGGCTATCGGGTCTATTACGCCCGCGCCGGGGAGCGCCTGATTCTGTTGCTGGTGGGTGGCGACAAGCGCCGCCAGCAAGCCGACATTGAAACCGCCCTGAGCTACTGGGCTGACTGGAAACGGAGGAACGCATGAAAGCATCACGTCCCCACGATGAAACGATGGTTGAACTACTGCGCGAGGATGCTGCCTTCGCCGATGAATACCTGGCCGCCAGCCTGGAAGCGATAGACGAACCGGGGGGCCGCGAGGCTCTGCTGATGGCGCTGCGCCAAGTAGCCCAAGCGCAAGGTATGGATGCCGTGGCAGACCGGGCAGGCATCCAGCGAGAGAGCCTTTACCGCGCCCTGTCGCCCAAGGGCAACCCGACCTTGAAAACCCTGCTGGCCATCCTGGCCGGGGCTGGCCTGCGCCTGGCTGTCACCCGCGCAAACCAGCATGAAGAAGCGCCGGCATGAGCATGAGCAGGATGCACAACCCACCCCACCCCGGCGCTGTACTGCGCGATTGGCTACCCGAGGGCATGACCGTTACCGATGCCGCCGCCGCGTTACACGTCGCCCGCGCCACTCTGAGCAAGATAGTAAATGGAAGCGCCGGCATTTCCGCCGACATAGCCCTGCGTCTGGCGCAATGGCTGGGCACGTCGCCTGACTTATGGCTTGGTCTGCAAACTCAGTACGACCTGTGGCAGGCAGAACAACGCAAGCGCCCAACGATTGAGCCCATGCGGAAAGCGGCTTGATGGCGCTCAACCTGTTTGCCGCGATTGCCGGACGGTTGAACGGCTGACAACGGTATAAGCAGGAAGCCCCCATCTCCGGTGCGGTATGTGCATCTTTGATGTGGCCGACGTGGAAGAGCAGAAAATCGGCTGAACGCTCAAGCCATCGCCACCCGTTCCAGTTCCCGCACCACTACATCCAGTTCCTTCGCCGGGGCCGCGCCCAGTTTGGTGAAGGAATCCGACAGCGCGCGGTAGTACCACAACACACCTGACTTGCCAGCGTTGAAGCGGTCGAACAGCGCGTCGCCAAGTTGCAGATAGTCGCGCAGGATGGCGCGGGCGTTGTGCAGTTTGTCGCAGCATGACACCAGCTATGCATGGAACGTGGTTTCAGGGTTAAGGCTAAGGACCCTGGATGCGACTTCTATGTGACGAGTTGTTGAAATTACTGCGTCATTAGCCTTGGGATCTCTCGCAGATAGGTATTTCTGGTGGCAGTTTGGGCGCTTATCGCTGCCAGCCATATATCAATATGCTATATATTGAGCCAATGAAGCTGATCTCCAACAAAGCCTTGCGTGAATTCGCAGCCATCCACCCGGATGCGGATGAACCGTTGCAAGCTTGGCGCAGGCTGATAGAGCGAGGTTCGTTTCAGATATTCGCCGAACTGCGCGCGACCTTCGCCAGCGTGGACAAGGTGGGGGAGCGCTATGTGTTCAACATCGGTGGCAACAAGTACCGGCTGATCGTCAGCATGGTGTTCTCGGTGCAGACGGTATGGGTCAAAGCGGTACTGACGCACGCCGATTACGACAAAGGAGCCTGGAAATGAATGTAATGGATGTGGTGAAGCTCTGGGAGTCAGTGAATGCTGCGCTTGGCCTGACCGGACCAGTTCGAGATGAAGCTCACTACGAGGCGTTGTTGGCTTTCGTGGCGGAATGCTTCGACCGTTTTGGCGGTCAGGAAAGCCACCCGATCTTTGCCTTGGTCGCGCTGGTCGGAGACCATATCCGCGAGTACGAAGACCGGGTTCATCCCTGGCCTGACACAACGACACCAGCCTCCATGCTGTCCTATCTGATGGAAGAGCACGGCCTCAAGCAGGCTGACCTGCCCGAGGTGGGGCCGCAAAGCGTGGTTTCCGAAGTGCTGTCCGGCAAGCGGGCGCTGAACCTGCGTCAGGTGAAGACGCTGGCGACGCGCTTTCATGTGCCGATGGAAGTGTTCGCGGCCTGAATTAGTGTGGCTAGGTCAGACGGTTATGCTCGAAACGTTGATTCTGGATGAACCGCGCGGCATTACTGAGTCACAGGGCTGCACCCAAGATGAGGCTACAGCGTCATCAGACCTGAGATAGTTTTTGTCTACCGGATGGATGGGCATTTACAAAATTCGCTTACAAATAGCTTACAAGTTGAAAGCCAGGCCAGAATGAAAAACGGCTTCCACCTTGGGAAGCCGCTCTGTTACTGGTGGGCCCGCACGGACTTGAACCGTGGACCAAAGGATTATGAGTCCTCTGCTCTAACCAACTGAGCTACAGGCCCGGCAAGGCGGGTTGCCCCGCCTTGGGTAAAGCATATCAGTCCAGGAAGCTGCGCAGCCGTTCTGAACGTGATGGATGACGCAGTTTGCGCAGCGCTTTGGCTTCGATCTGGCGGATGCGCTCGCGAGTGACGTCGAACTGTTTGCCGACTTCTTCGAGGGTATGGTCGGTGTTCATTTCGATGCCGAAACGCATGCGCAGCACCTTGGCTTCGCGCGGCGTCAGGCTGTCGAGAATTTCCTGGGTGACGAACTGGAGGCTGCTGTACATCGCAGCCTCGGCCGGCGCCAGGGTGGACTGGTCTTCGATGAAATCGCCCAGATGCGAGTCTTCGTCGTCGCCGATCGGGGTTTCCATGGAGATCGGCTCCTTGGAAATCTTCATGATCTTGCGAATCTTGTCCTCGGGCATTTCCATCTTTTCCGCCAGCGTCGCCGGATCCGGTTCGAGGCCGGTTTCCTGCAGAATTTGCCGGCTGATGCGGTTCATCTTGTTGATGGTTTCGATCATGTGCACCGGGATGCGGATGGTGCGCGCCTGATCCGCGATCGAGC
>JAUYET010000109.1 GCA_030691265.1 Pseudomonadota bacterium | reverse complement strand
GCTGTTCGCCAATGGCGAACGCCACCTGCGCTCGCGCCTGGCCCTGGCGCGCCTGTATCCGCCCGAACTGCTGGCCGAGACGCTGAAAATCGCCGCGCGCTGTGTGTTTTCCTTCGACGAACTGCGCTACGAATATCCGGATGAAGTCGTCCCGGCCAATGAGACGCCGGACTCCTGGCTGCGGCATCTGACCGAGACCGGCCTCGCGCAACGCTATCCCGCCGGCGTGGCGGACAAGGTGTTGACACAGGTCGAGCACGAGCTGCGGCTGATCGCGGAAATGGCCTACGCGCTGCATGTCACCGAAGTCGATCCGGCGCGCGCCGCCATGCTGTTCGAGCGCTTTGTCTCGAAGGAACGCAACGAGCCGCCGGACATCGACGTCGACTTTGAACATCAGCGGCGCGAGGAAGTCATCCAGTACATCTACGCCAAATACGGCCGCAACGCTTTCTCGAAGCCGGGCTCGATCCGGAGCATCCCAACGTGCAGCGCTGGCTGGCGATTGCACAAATGCTGATCGGCTTTCCGCGCCATCTGTCGCAGCATGTGGGCGGTTTCGTCATCGCGCGCTCGCGCCTGGACCGTCTGGTGCCGGTGGAAAACGCCGCCATGCCCGAACGCACCGTGATCCAGTGGGACAAGGACGACATCGATGCGCTGGGCCTGATGAAAGTCGATGTCCTGGCGCTGGGCATGCTCAGCGCGATTCGCCGGATGCTGGCGCAACTGGCCGGACATCGGCGCCAGGCGGCATGGGCGGCGGCAGCGCTGCCGCTGCAACGCGACCTGTTCGCCGGTGTCGCGCCGCGCGAAGAGATGGTCAGCTTCGCCGCGCCGCGCGAAGGCGAAGTCATTGCCGCCGACTACCGCAGCCTCGGCCTCACGCTAGGTCGTCATCCGCTGGCACTGTTGCGCGCCACGCTGGCGACCAAGCGCTATCTGCCGGCCAGCGCCCTGCGCGAGAGCGGCAACAATGCCCTGGTGCGCTGCGCCGGCATCGTCACCTGCCGCCGGCGGCGTCATCTTCGTCACGCTGGAAGACGAAACCGGCTTCGCCAACGTCGTGGTGTTCAAGGATCTGGCGTCCCGGACTCTGTCTGCCTTCGCTCTGCGTGACGGGGATTCCCCTTCGGGGGCCGTCAATTCCGCTTCGCGGGCCGGCAAGCGCCGACTCCTGCTCGGCAGCCGCTTATTGGGCGTGGCCGGCCAGCTGCAGCGCGAAGGCGAACATGCCGTGGTGCATCTGATTGCCAGGCGTTTGTTCGATCACAGCGAGTTGCTCGGGCGCCTGGTGACGGCGAGCCGGGATTTTCACTGAGAGGCTTGTAAATCGGGTATCCGGAATTCAGTGTGGAAATATCTGAAAGGAAATCGCGAGCGGATGGCTGTATCCAGAAGAGACATATGCCATATAGCAGCCGACTGACTGCTTCGACTCATTGAGCAGTTGCCTGCTTGAGGAGTGGTAGCCGGTCAAAAAAAGCGGCGCCCGACGGCGCCGCTGAAGGGGGAAGAAACAACCGGTCAAACTATGTTGCGTGGCTTCAGGCTCATCGCCGTGAAGTTGTGCTTGAAAGGCGACTCACCGACTTTCGTCAGCGTGCCGCGACCGAGCTTGTAGCGGTAGTTGTTGGTGACCGGATCGGGCACCGCTGACACCACGGCATTGGCCGGCGCGCCGGGGAAGTTGAAGCTGGCCATCGCGACGCCGGGGCGCATCTCGTCGGACACTATGGCTACCGCCGTGAAGAAGCCTTCGGTGGTCTGGATATGGCCGTCCTTCATCAGGTTGTTGAAGAACAGGTCCGGGTCCTTGACGCCCTGCGGCTGGCCGGTCTGGATATAGACCGTGTCGTTATGCACCTTGACCAGATCGCCCGACTCGATGCCCTTGGGTTTGGCGTCGTTGGGGTGGATGAAGATCGGCGGCCAGGGCCAGCGCTGGAACAGGTGCGCCTTGCGCAGGTCGTCGAAGGCCGACTGCCAGGTTTCGTTTACACGACCGTTGGTGACCCAGATCTCGCCCTTTTCGGCGCGCGGCTTGATTGCGTCGTAAAACTGGATCCAGCCACCGAACTTCCACGGGCTCTTGAGCAGGATGGCCTTGCCCGAGTGCGTGTTGAAGGCATACATGAAGGGGCTTTGCACCTCGGCCTGTTCCATTTCGCCCCAATTGTTCGCCGGGTCGTGCAGGCGCACAGTCCCGACCAATTTGCCGTCACGCACGCGGATCGGTGTCTGGATGCCGGTGGTGCCATAGGTGCGCAGAAACTCCTGTGCCTTGACGCCCTTCTTCTTCGCCTCCATTACCAGCGGGTGGTAGTTGAGCACACCGCCGCGCGAGAAGCGCGCTGCTTCCTCGAAGACGTCGTTGGAGTCTTTCCAGTTGTAGCTGCCATCGGCATCGAAGCCCATCTTCCTGGCGAACTGCTGCACGGCCCACCAGTCGGGCTTGGCCTCGCCCGGCGCGTCGTAGAACTTGCTGTAAAGCCGCAGGCGCCGCTCGGAATTGCAGCGGGTGAAGTTATCCTCGCCCCAGGTTGCCGCCGGCAGGACGATGTCCGCGATGTCGGTGTTGATCGGTTCGACCGGATAGATGTCGGAGTCCACCAGCACCATGCCGCCGGAGTCCACCCGCTTCTTCAGCACTTCGAAGATCGCGGCACGATCGAGACTGGTGATCTGATTGGCATTGCCGCGGGTCTGGTCGAGCATCCTGGTCGCCAGTGTCTGCGAGCCCATCATGGCGGCAATCCACGTGGTGCCGAAGACCCACGCGAACTTGACCTGACCGTCCATGACCCAGCGGTCGAGGTTGAAGTCCTTCTTGCGCCGCCCCGGATACTTCTCGGGGTTGAGCCAGCCGGACCCGCCACCGGCCGAAACCATGCCGCGCTGGTGACCGCCGCCACGCGAGATCACGCGACCCGGCCGGTTGCCGGCGCCGCAGATCAGCCCCATCGACACGAAGGACGTCGTGTTCATGTAGTTGTTGGTCCAGTAGTTGCCCTTTTCCAGCATGAACGATGCCTTGGGACGCTTGCCATTCACCGGCTTGGCAATCCACTCGGCGGCCTTGCGGATGTCGGCCGCATCGAGACCGGTTATCTTGGCTGCCACGTCGAGCTTGGACTCTTCGGCGCCGAGGATGAACTTCTGGTAATCGGCCCAGTCGCTCTGCCAGTTACCCCAGGTGGTGCGCCACTGCCAGCCGGTATTGCGCGTGCCGCGCCCGTAGCCCTGGTCCACCTCCCACTGGTTGGCGATCCACTTGTCGATGAACTCCTGATCCTGCCATTTGTTCTCGATGATGATGCGCGCCATGGCGTTATGCAACACCGAATCGGTGCCCGGAATGATCGGCAGCCACATGCCGCGACCCTGGGAGACGGCCCAGGCCACGCCCATGGTCTTGTGCGGGGTGACGAAAATGAATTTCTTGTCGCCCGGCATCATCCAGGAGGTAAACAGCGTGGTCTTGGTTTCGTAGGGATCGACGCCCGACAGGAAGGCGACTTCGCAGTCAGCCCAGTCCTGGTAGCTGGCGGCGAAGGAATCGATGCCGGCGTCGTCCAGTCCGGTGGCGTCATTGGTGTTGGCGCACTTGTCGTGCGGCGCGATCG